>JAIQGI010000013.1 GCA_020072565.1 Terriglobia bacterium | reverse complement strand
ATGGCGGTAGCGCCACGGCCGATGCTCACGATCGATGAGCGGCTGGGGCAGCAGATGCGTCCACAGCAGTTTGGCGTGTTCGTGCTGGGCGCCCTCGGCACAATCGCAGTGATCCTCACCGTCCTCGGCATCTACGTGCGGGCGGGGCCGTGCCCGGATGTTCTGGTACCGCCCGCACCCCCGGCTGCAAACTAACAGACCGGCATGCGACCCTATCCTTGATCTATGTCTTCCATTGCGCCTTTGGCCATGGAACGGATGATATCGTAGCGGCTGACGATGCCGATGAGGCGGCCCTCCTCGATTACGGGAATCGGGTTAACATGCCGCCCCAGCATGATCTCGGCGAGTTCCTCGATTGTCGCATCCGCCGTAATGGTGATGGGTGGCTCGGACATTATCTCCCGAGCCGTCGTCCCAAGCATGTGATGCAGGCGCTCGCGGATGTGTCCGGCACTCTCAAAGTAAATCGTTGCGTTAAGCAGCGTGAAGAAAGCCGGTAGTTTAAACCGCGTGTTGCGAACGACCAAATCGAGGTCCGTGACGACGCCAAGCACCCGGTCCTCCTCATCCACGACCGGCAATCCGCTCGCGTGGTGTTCAGCCATGAGCCGGGCGATCTCGCTTACGCTCGTTTCGGGGCCCACCTTGATGACAGCGCGCGTCATAATGTCGCGGACGTGGTACTCTTCGGCTTCGGGAACGATCGGGTCCATAGGACGGCTCCACCGGAGAAGCTGCTTTAACAAACCTGCAGCTGAAGCTGAATCTCAGCCAAAGCTCTTCTCCTCGGATAAATTCCGCACCGCACGGGCTTGCGGTACTCATCAGTCTTGCAGCCGGTTGCCCCTGACTGGACAGCGGCTGATGTTAGGATAGCACTCGAGGAGTCGTGAAGGTGCGGAATTTGATTCGGACCCTGCTGGTGGCAGGCCATTGCTGCCGTGTGAATGTGTAGCCTGTCACGGCATTTCTCCGCCCCTGGAGTTCGCGAGCGAAGCGAGCTAAGTTGTCATGCTATGAGTTTGCGCCGTTCTTTCCCGGCAACATTTTCTGGAGTTCGTTGCCCGTGAGGCGTTCCTTCTCGGCGAGCGCCGAAGCGTTAATGCGCAAAAATTGCCCCCTCACGGCTAAGAACCGCTATAAAATGTGAGAGCGTGGCCGGGATGGGATTACTGCAGCAGGCGAATGAGTTGATATCATATAGATTTATCCGAAGCACGAGCGGCCTCGGAATTTGGGCCTGATTCAAACTGAAGCTCATCGTTCTCATCCCAGCCGGCAGTTCTCCAAGTGTGAAATCATTCAATTCTCGGCTGAAAGGAGCAGACCATGAAACGTGTTGGCACAGCAGTGCTGACCTGTGTGGCGTTATGCAGCTCACTAGGTATCGCTGCGGCCCAATCGCAGACGGGCGCGCCGGCTTCGAGCCTCATCAGCAAGTCCACAAAGGCGATCGGCTATCAGGTCGGGGGCGGCTCAACCAAGATCGACCTGAAGGGTACAAACCTGATGCCTCAAGCCATGGGGGAATCCAAAGTCGAGGCGCGAAAGGGCATCACGAACATCGAGATCAAGGTCATGGGCTTGGGCCAGCCCTCAAGGCTGGGCA
This sequence comes from Terriglobia bacterium, assembly GCA_020072565.1. Classification (NCBI taxonomy): domain Bacteria; kingdom Pseudomonadati; phylum Acidobacteriota; class Terriglobia; species Terriglobia bacterium. The sequence goes on along the minus strand of JAIQGI010000013.1, from coordinate 156,379 downwards.
CGGAATTCCTGACCTACGTGCTCTGGGTCGTATCTCCGGATGGACGCACCGGCAATATCGGAGAACTGCTGATCGACAGAAATGGACAGGGCAATCTGCAAGCCACCACCCAACTGCAGACATTCTCATTGATAGTCACGGCTGAGCCCTACTTCGCGGTACGCCAGCCCAGTGAACTGGTAGTGCTGGAGAATGAGGTCCGGAAGGAGACGAAAGGGAAGATCTTCGAGGTCAACGACTACAAGCTGATGAAGCGAAGCCAGTATGAGCAGATGGGGAATCCTCTGGCGCTGTCACTGGATCTGAAAAACGTGCCCTTGGAGATGTATGAAGCTCGCAATGCGGTGGAAATCGCAAAGACACGACACGTTCAGCAATACGCCACTGAGATTTTTGGCAAGGCCGAAGCCAGCCTGAAAATGGCAGAAAATGCTCTGGCCAAAAAAGCTAACAAAAAGGAGGTCATTTCCAGGGCCCGCGAGGCAATTCAATTCTCGGAAGATGCCCGGGCGCTGGCAGTCGAACGACAGGAGGCGGAGCGGATAGCGCAGGAGCGAGAGGCGGCAGCTGCCAAAGCCAAAGCCGCGGCAGAAGCCAAGGCGGCAGTTGAAGCGGCTGAAGCCAAGAGGAACGCCGACGCAGAGGCCCGTCGCCAGGCTGAGCTGGCCGCAGCGCGGGAAGCGCAGATGAAAGCAGAAGCAGAGGCGGCCGCTCTAAGAGCCAAGGCCGAGGCGGATGCTGCATCTGCCAAAGCCAAAGCCGAGGCAGACGCGGCAGCGGCTAAAGCCAAGGCCGAGCAGGACGCTCTCAGGGCCAAGGAAGAGGCCGCCAATGCCGAGGCGGAACGAGCCCGCCAGGAGGCCGAGAGAGCCGAACGGGAGAGACAGCAACTCCGCGCCAGCCTGCTGGAGCAGTTCAATCGCATCCTGGAAACGCGCGATACGCCGCGAGGGCTGGTGGTTACGATGGCGGATGTTTTGTTCGATACCGGCAAATACGATCTTCGCCCCGCGACTCGCGAAAAACTGGCCCGGCTTTCCGGCATCGTGTTGGCTCACCCTGGATTGATGCTTCAAGTGGAGGGGCATACAGACAGTACCGGCAGTGACGAATTGAACCAGAAACTCTCGGAGCAGCGGGCAGGCACAACTCGCGATTATCTGATCCAACAGGGTTTGGCTGCAGGCAGCATCACTGCCAAGGGACTTGGCAAAACCCTGCCTGTCGCGGACAACAGCACAGCAGAGGGACGGCAAAAGAACCGTCGTGTGGAGATTATCGTTTCAGGAGAAGTGATTGGAACGAAGATCGGCAAGTAGAGGCATACGACAGCTGGATCAGGCCTGGAACCTTTGCTTTTTCAGATATCGTTCTGCGGCATAGCCTGGATTCCCCAAGATATTATCTCCAGGCCTGATCCCTTGCCTGAAGACACCCCAATGCCGAAGATCTGACGTACCAACATGAATCACTTCGACGCCAGCATCTTCTCAGTGAACGAATTCGCTTCCGCGATCGACGCCTCCATTTCGCCCAGTAGATCCGTCACATCGCCCTGAATCTGGTTGGCGTTCTGCTGAAGGGACGAGATCGCCCGCGCGTTGAGATTGTGCTTGAGGAACAGGCAGGTCACTTTCGGGCCATCCGTTGTCGGTTCTCACTTCGCAGGTCCGCGCAGCCCTGCCGGGCCGGAGACCGCCGGAGAGTTGCTCTCGAAGTATCGGAGAGGCCAATGCCTGGCATCGCCCGCGTAATCCACGCCAATGCGTGGTGAGACTTGAATCCGCGTTTTTTTCTCTCGCGGCTTTCCGAACATACGCAAGTCTCCACCCGCGAGCAGATCCGCTCCACTCAAGGCGACGGTGACGCCCAGCGCGGAGCACAGGCGGCCAGGTCCGGACATGAGTCTGGCGGGGGTGCCCTGCGGCCCTTCCGCGGCACGCAAGAGCACCGCTTCCGCGATGCCGGCCGGCCGGGTGACTACATTGGCGCAATGGTGCATGCCGTATACGAAAAAGACATAGACGTGGCCGCCCTCCAGGTACATCGGCTCCACGCGTGGCGTGCGCCGGCCGCGCCAGGAATGTGCGGCGGCATCTCGCCTGCCCAGGTAGGCCTCCGTCTCCACGACGCGCCCCCCGTACCAGCGTCCCTGATAGCGCCGGGCAAACCATTTGCCAATGAGTTCCCGCGCGACGATGTCTGTTTTTCGGAGATAGAATAAGCGCGGCAGTTCTCGCAGGCCGAGTGCGTCGGGATCGAAGTGCAAGCGGGGATCAGGCACACTATTGGACATCGGGGGCATTATACCCGAGACACTGGCCGCCAGAACCGCGCCGCAGCCCGGAAACACGCGGATCAGGAAAATTAATCCGCATTTCTTCGCTCGGAAGTGTTTTCGAATCGCCATCACCGTGCAAGTTCGTGTCGGAGTGCAGTCTCCAGATCGGGATAGCGAAATTGGAAACCGGCTGCGATGAGGCGGGTGGGCTCCACTCGGGAACTTGCCAATAACACTTGCTCTCCCATCTCGCCGAACAGCAGCCGTATGGCAAATGCGGGAACCGGGATCATAGCGGGGCGTTTTAAGACTCGTCCCAAGGTCCGTGCGAATTCGCGATTGGTGGCCGGGTTGGGTGCGACCGCGTTGACGACTCCCTGGAGTGACGGGTCCGCAAGCGCGAAGAGGACGATTGCCAACAGATCACCGAGAGCGATCCAGCTGACATACTGGTTTCCGCTGCCGAGTGGCCCGCCGGCGCCGAGCCGGAATGGCGGCAGCATGCGCGGAAGAGCGCCACCCGCCGAGCTCAGAATCATTCCAAGACGAAGCACGACCAGGCGGATTCCTCTTTCAGTCACCTCACGAGCAGCCTGCTCCCATTGGCGGCAGACTTCGGTGAGGAATCCGGAGCCGGGGCCGCTTTCCTCGCGCAGAATCTCCGCGCCGCGGTCGCCATAATAGCCGACTGCGGAGGTGCTGACGAGAACCTTGGGAGCTCGCTTTACGGCAGCCAGCGTGCGCGCGAGCAGCCGGGTGCCGTTGGCACGACTGTCGAGGATGCGCCCCTTCCTGGCAAGGGTCCATCTTCCCGATGCTATGCTTTCGCCTGCGAGGTGCACCACTGCATCGAGCCCGTCCAGGGAAACGGGGTCGAGCCAGCCGGCCTCCGGGTCCCAAAGGATCTCCTCAGCGCCCGGCTTCGGTCCTGTGCGCACAAGACGAATCACACGATGGGCATGGGAGCTCAAAAACGGCACCAGCGCAGAGCCTACCAGACCTGAAGCGCCCGTTACGAGGATGTTCATGGTCATCTCCAGGCCCCGATTCTGATCCAGAAGTGGGCCGGTTCGGGAGAGATTCAGGGAACTGGGCGGGTGTCTTTCTCCCGCGATGCCTGCACCGCGAGAGTGGCCCTTCAGGCCGCAGAGGGTCCGAAGGGCCGGACTCGTGGAATGATGATAGCTACTTCTTCAGTGTCATCATGTAGGCGACCAGGTCGGCCAGATCGGCATCCGAGATCTTGGCAACTGGATAGGCCATCATCGTGGTCTTGGGGTTCATTTCCTTGGGGGTCCTGATCCACTTCGTTATGGCATCCTCAGTCAGCTTCGCACCGACACCGTCGAGTTTACTCTTCGGACTTCCGACGCCCGCGATCGAGTGGCACACCTTGCAATTGTTCTTCGCGTACACCGCCTCGCCTTTTTTGGCGTCTGCTGCCGGCGCCGCAAAAGCCACCAGGCAACAAGTCATAACCAGCCCCACTGCTACCATCAACGAAACCGCTTTTTTCATGGCTCACTCCTAAGAAGGATGCTAGTTGAAAGATCCGACAAACATCGGGATGTTAGTAAATGCCGGAACAGCACATCAAGCAGCGTGCTGCGACAGCAACCCTTAACACCTTTGTTGTATCTAAGGCTGTGCCTTACCCTGCCCGTCCCGAAGGCACAACGGCATGCGCTTGCTGCCGCATCTCGGATCCGTGCCCCGAGCCGGACTGCGTACAATACTCCAGCCTGATCTCAAAATTCAAGATCCTGTGGATTCCAGGTAGTTTCAGAAATCCGCATAACGCAGCCCGGGAGTGCGTCAGTTGCTTTGCCGACTCCGAATGCACCAGGGAACTGACACAAAGTCTGCGAATAATTGATGAACCTCCCCCGATTTCGTACGGTTGGTGGTTCTGCCCCCTCTGATACGGGAAAAATTCCCCGATATGCGTCCCGCGCTCTTTTGGTCGCTATGAGATAAATCATTGATAAAATAAGAGTTATTGTCCAACCTGCATTGGCACGGGTATTGCGACATTTTGGACGAGTGGATCGAAGCCGGAACTAATCCGGCTGGGGAGGACGTCAATGAGAAAAACAATGCAACGAATTTCGCTGTGGGTGATGGCCGGGATGCTCATGTTGGGTGCGGCATCCTTTGCACAGGAAAAGGCCAACTCGAATACTATAAAGCTTGCGACCGGACAGAAGACGAAAGTTTCCGGTGTGATTGTCCAGCGCGATGCGGACAGCTTTGTGCTGCGCGACATGCGCGGGAATGATGTGGTGGTAAAGTTGAGTGGCGCGACTGCCATCAAAGAAAAGAAGAGCAACCCGTTCCGCGGCGCCAAGAGCTATGCGCCGTCGAACCTGGTGCGCGGTTTGGACGTGGATGTCGAGGGATTGGGTGACGCCGACGGAGCACTTGCGGCACGCGATATAAAGTTCACACAGACCGAGTACATGGTGGCGAACTCAGTGGAGACGCGCGTCACCCCAGTAGAAGGCCGACTGAGTCAGACTGAAACCAGGCTGACACGCAGCGAGGAAAATGCCCAGCATCTGTCGGGCCAGGTCGATGAGTTGAGAGAGGTTTCCAATGCCGCGCGCGGCGGTGCCAAGGCAGCGCAGGAGACTGCGGATTCAGCGGTCGAGGGCGTGAAAGCGGCCCAGGAGCGAATCACGACCGTGGACCAGACCACCAATGCGCGTATCACGGCGGTCGATGATTTCGAGGTCAAGAACACCGTCGATGTTCATTTCAAGGTGGGCAGTGCAGTTCTCTCTCCCGAGGCCAAAACGCAATTGGACCAACTGGTGAAGGAAGCGCAGGCACAGAGGGGATATGTCGTCGAGGTGACCGGCTTTGCCTCGGCGGAAGGCGACGCCGCCTACAACAGGACTCTGAGCCAGCATCGCGCTGATGCCGTTGTGCAGTACCTTGCCGACAGCATGATTCCCCTGCGGCGCATTGTCACGCCATTTGGCTTCGGCATCAAAATGCCCGTGGCCGACAACGCGACCCGCGTGGGACGTCAGGAAAACCGGCGGGTTGAAGTGAAGATTCTGACCAGCAAAGGCTTGGCGGCGGGCGAAGCACAGGGTCAGGGAATGGCCGCGATCAAGAACCAGAAGTAGGTTTTGGCGCCGATATCGGCGGTCGGCTGGGTGCCTGGATTGGGTGGCTCAGTCTCGTGTAGGTTGTGCGCAATCCCGGGCGGCAAACAGAGCCGCCCGGGGCAAAACCATCCCGCATCGGAGAAAGCACCAGAGGGAGATGCGGGCGAGGCTGAATACCCCCTCACCAGCTGCCTCCCGCCGGTTTCCCGGCACTCCGCATCTCCCAAATCCTTCATCGTCAGCTCCTTTCATCCTCCTTAAGAAGTTTTCAATATTCGGCGGAGTGCCCTCAACACCAAGTTCACCTCTTCGGGATGCGCGACCATTGGTCCTGCGGGACGGCGCGGTTGTTGGTGAAATGCCTGGTCGACTCCTGAAATTCGACGCGTGAAGACCCATCCATGCTCTGCGACCTCAGCGCACTCCGCGTTGAGATTTTCCGAATGCAGCCCTGCCGCGCCGTATTCTTCGCAGCTGAGTTCTCGCCCCACCGTTTGAATCGCAGTCGGCGGTTCAGAATGTTTGTCGATATTTGTTGACTGGGTTTATAATCGAGCCCCGTCGCGTCACCGATCCCAGGAAGGAGTCCACGATGAAGTTTCGAACCGCATGTGCCGCTCTCGCCGTTGCGCTGCTGCTCGCGTTAGTTGCCTTTTCGCAGCAGGCGCCGAGTGCCGCCGACGAGCAGCTGGCAAGGAAGGCCAAGGCTATCCACGAGCGGGCAATCACCATCGATACCCATGTCGACATCCCCGGCTCCAATTACGATCCGGGCGTGGATAACCCGCGAACGAAATGCAACCTGCCGAAGATGGAAAAGGGGGGCCTGAAGGGAGTGTTCCTGGCTGTTTACGTCGGACAGAGCGCTCAGCTCAACGAACAGAGTTACAAGACTGCATATGACCAGGCCATGGGGAAGTTTACTGCGGCCCACAGAGTAGCGGAGAAGATGTATCCGGACCGGTGCGCACTGGCAACCTCACCCGCCGATGTGGAACGCATCGCCAAGACCGGGAAACGCGTTCTCATGATCGGCATCGAGAACGGTTTTGTGATCGGCACAGATCTGTCGCTGATCAAGAAATACTACGACCTCGGCGCGCGTTACATTACCCTGAGCCACAGCGGCGATAACCAGATCTGCGATTCGGCGACCAACAGCAGGGCGCTGAACAACGGACTCTCCCCTTTGGGCAAACAGGTTGTCGCCGAGATGAACCGGCTCGGGATCATGGTCGACGTTTCGCACATTGCCGAGAAATCGTTCTGGGACGTGATCCAAGCTACCAAGGCGCCCATTATCGCGTCGCACAGCGGCTGCCGCGCCCTGTGCGATAGTCCGCGGAATCTCAGCGATGCACAACTGCAGGCCCTCAAGAAAAACGGCGGAGTCATCCAGATCGTCGCGCTCGGCAGCTATCTCAAAACGGATTCTCCCGAGCGCACGCAGGCGATTGTGAAGCTGCGCGCCGATGTCGGGCTGACCCAGTTCAACAGGCAGAATATGACTGAGGCCCAGCGCGCCGAGTACACCAAGCTCAACCAGATTTATCAGGAACGCCTGAAGGAGGTCGATGCCAGGTATCCACCGACCAATATCACGGACTTCGTGAACCACATCGATCATGCAGTGAAAATCGTCGGAGTCGATCATGTCGGCATCGGTACCGACTTCGACGGCGGCGGCGGGGTTCCCGGTTTCAACGACGACACCGATGCGCCGAACGTGACGCTGGAGCTGGTGAAGCGCGGCTACTCGGAAAGAGACATCGACAAAATCTGGGGCGGCAACCTGCTGCGCGTCTGGCGTGACGTTGAGAGAAAGGCCACGAAAAAATAATCCCCACCGCCGCGCTGAGGGGCAAAGTTGGTATCGTGAAGACAGACATTGACCAGGTGGCTGCGCGAATCGCCGAATTGCGAAAAGACGTCGAGTACCACAACTATCGCTACTACGTCGAGAACGATCCGATCATCAGCGATGAGGAGTATGACCGGTTGTTCCGCGAACTCCGTGAACTGGAGCGGGAGCATCCCGAACTGTCTTCGCCCGACTCTCCGACCCAGCGCGTAGGCGCGGAACCGCAAGAGCGTTTCCAGAAAGTCGAGCATCTCAGACCGATGCTGAGCCTTGCCAATGCCTTCGATGAGGAGGAGTTGCATGCCTTTGGGCGGCGCATTCGCAATCTCCTCCAAACGGATGCGGTCGACTTCGTGAGTGAGCTGAAAATCGATGGGAATGCCGTGGCGCTGACCTACGAGGATGGCGTGTTGGTGCGCGGCGCCACCCGCGGCAACGGCCTGGTGGGGGAGGACGTAACCGCCAACCTCAAGACCATCCGCGCTGTCCCTCTCCGGCTGCGCGCGCCAGGTCCGCGCCCGGCGCGGTTGGAAATCCGAGGAGAGGCCTATTTGCCCATTTCCGCGTTCAATCGAATCAACGAGGAGCGGGAGGCCGCGGGCGAGAACATCTTTGCCAATCCGCGCAACGCCGCGGCCGGCGCGCTGCGTCAGCTCGATCCGCGCATCACGGCTTCGCGCCCGCTGGCTTTTTTTGCCTATGCCATCGGATACATCGAGGGGATCGGGCTCCACGGTCAGCTGGAAGTTCTAGAACAGTTACGCTCATGGGGTTTCCCGGTCAACGCGAACTACCGGCACCACGCCGCGATCGAAGACGTAATCCGATTCTGCCGCGAATGGCAGGAAAAACGCGACACGCTCGATTACGAAATCGACGGTGTCGTGGTGAAAGTAAACAGCCTCGAGTATCAGGAGCGTCTGGGTGTCGTCAGCCGCGACCCGCGCTGGGCCGTAGCCTACAAATTCCCGGGGAAACTCGCGACCACGCGCCTGCTCAAGATCGACATAAACGTCGGGCGCACCGGCGCCTTGAATCCTTATGCGATCCTCGAGCCGGTGCAGCTGGCCGGGGTGACGATCCACACCGCGACGTTGCACAACGAGGATGACATCCGCCGCAAAGACATCCGCGAAGGTGACGTCGTCATCGTCAAGCGTGCGGGGGACGTCATACCTCAGGTCGTCGGGCCGGTGCGCGAGAAGCGGATGGGAGCGGAGCGGGAGTTCCATTACCCGGACAGGTGCCCCGCCTGTCACCAGCCCGTCACGCGCGGGGAAGGCGAGGCGATGGCTTACTGCAGGAACCGGCGCTGTCCTGCCCAGCGTTTGGAGTCTCTCATTCACTTTGTCAGTCAGGGGGCTATGGATATCCGAGGCCTCGGTCCACAGACCATCGAGAAGTTGCTCGACCTCAACCTGATCTCCGACGCCGCGGATCTGTACTCCCTGAAGGGCGAACAGATCGCGCGCCTGCCGAATTTCAAAGAGAAATCGATCGCCAATCTTCTGGCAAGCATCCAGCGGAGCAAATCCCGGCCTTTCAGCCGCGTCCTGTTCTCCCTGGGAATCCGCCATGTGGGTGAAAGTATTGCCGATCTGCTGGCCTCGTCGTTCGGCAGCATAGACGCGATCGTCGCGGCAGCGGAGGAGCAGGTTTCATCGGTTCAAGGGATCGGTCCGGAAATCGCACGCAGCGTCCGCAGTTACTTCGACGTGGAAGAGAATCGGGATCTGATCCAAAGGCTTAAGAATGCGGGTCTGCAGTTTGTGCGCACTGGCGATGAAGCCCCGCACGGCGGGCCGCTCGTTGGCATGACTTTCGTCCTTACCGGTACCCTGCCGTCCCTGAGCCGGAAGGAAGCGGCCGAAATCATTGGAAAGCACGGCGGCAAGGTCGTAACATCCATCTCCTCAAAAACCAGCTATCTGGTTGTTGGGGCCGATCCGGGTTCAAAGCTGGCGAAAGCCAAGGAATTGGGTGTGGCGCAGCTTACGGAGGACGAGTTGCTGAAGTTGGCAGGCGAATGAGGACAGCCGCCGATACCTGCAATCCCTGCTGTAGTTCATAAACCACGAAACATGCGAAATACACGAATCCGGTTTCGTGCATCTCGTGTGTTCCGTGGTTTCATTTTTAAAGGATGAGCATGCCTGAAGCAGGAGCCAGACTCGCGCGAATCGCCGACCGGCCCGACATCCGGCTGCTCGCGTTTCTGAGCCTCGGTCACATGGTGGTCGACATTAATCAGGGGGGGCTCCCTGCGCTTCTGCCTTTTCTGAAGACGGCACACGGGCTGTCTTACACTGCGGTCGGGGTCCTGGTGCTCGTAACCAATCTGACCTCTTCGGTAATCCAGCCGATTTTCGGCTATTTGTCGGACCGGCAGGCGCGGAGATGGATGCTTCCGCTGTCGGTGCTGGTGGCCGGGTTGGGATTGTCACTGGCGGGTATTGCGCCCTCCTACGGGGTACTGCTCGGGCTTCTGGTCATTATGGGCCTCGGCGTAGCCTCGTTTCACCCTGAAGGGTATCGGACGGCTGCGAGTGTTGCGGGCGAGAAGCGGGCGACCGCCATATCGTGGTTTTCGGTCGGGGGCAATGCGGGAACTTCGTTCGGACCGCCCATCCTCATCGCCTTGATCGCCGGCTATGGGTTGAGAGGAAGCCTGGGGCTGCTGATTCCCGCCCTGGTGGTGTCGGGATTGCTCTTGCTGGTTTTGCCCCACCTCTCCGTTCCACCCGTCAGGGTGGCAGCGCAAGTGGCAGCGCACTCGCCGCGCCGGAACATGCCGGGTGCGATCGCCCTGCTGATCCTGGTTGTGGCGCTGCGTTCCTGGGCACAGCTCGGCTTCACTACCTTCATTCCGTTCTATTATGTCGACTACCTGAAGGCCGACCCGCACAGCGTGGGAATCCCCTTGTTCGTCTTCCTCGGGGTGGGCGCTCTGGGAACGGTGATCGGCGGGCCGCTGGCGGACCGCTGGGGCGCGCGGCGCTTCATGCTCTGGGGCTTCCTGGCGGCAGCACCGTTGGGCGCGCTGTTCCTGGTCACCAGAGGAGCATTGGCTCTGGTATTGCTTGGGCTCTTCGGCGGGGTGCTGATTTCGACCTTCACTATTTCGGTCGTGCTCGGCCAGTACTACCTTCCCGGCAACGCAGGTCTGGCCTCCGGGCTGATCGTGGGTTTCGCCATCGGAACCGGCGGGCTGGCAGTGACCTTGCTCGGCTGGATCGCCGACCACTGCGGGCTGCTGGTTGTTCTGTGGATTGCAGCGCTCATGCCGCTTGCATGCTTCACAGCCGCCGCTTTCCTGCCCGTCCCGGGCGGGGAACAGTAACCAGCAACGACAAATCCCAACCCAGAGGGCGCAGAGAACACAGAGAATGACCTGTTCTCAGCACCCTCTGCGTTGAGATTTGCATCCGCGATTCAGCAGATGCGGGGCAACTGCTCGCCGCTGAGCATATCCACGATGCGGCCGGCGCCGATGCTGCTCCGCATGGTGACGAGTCCTGCAGGGACGCTGGTGACGGTGCCGATCAAGCTTGCGCCCAATCCCAATGGATGGGAGCGCATCAGTGCCAGCGCGCGCTCAGCATCGCGGGGCGCGATGAAAGCAACAAAGCGACCTTCATTGGCCACATACAGAGGATCGAAACCGAGAATCTCACAGGCTCCTCTGACATCCTCCCGCACCGGAATGGCCGTTTCATGGATGCCCACATGCAGCCGGGCCGCCTCAGCAATCTCCACCAGCGCACTCGCCAGGCCGCCTCGCGTCAGGTCGCGCAGGCAGTGAATCTCGATGCCGCTCTCCATCAGCGCCAGCACCAGACCTGCAACGGAAGCACAGTCGCTTTCTATGGTGCTTTCGAATGCCAGCCCCTCGCGCACGGCCATGATCGCAATGCCGTGCCGGCCGATGTCGCCGCTCAGAAGCACGGCGTCGCCGGGCTTGACGCTGGCCGGTGCGATGGGGCGGTCGGCCTGGACGATGCCGATGCCGGCAGTGTTGATGTACACTCCGTCGCCCTTGCCGCGGTCCACGACCTTGGTGTCTCCGGTTACCAGCTGGACGCCGCCCTCCTTCGCCGCCTGGCTCATGGACTGCGCCACGCGCCGCAACGATTCCATCGGGAATCCCTCCTCCAGGATGAACCCGGCGCTCAGGTAGAGCGGCCGGGCCCCGCACATCGCGAGATCATTAATGGTGCCGTTGACGGCAAGTGAGCCGATGTCGCCTCCGGGGAAGAAGATCGGGCGCACCACATAAGAGTCGGTGGAGAAGGCGAGCTTGCGCGCGCCGAACTCGATCACGGCTCCGTCGTGACGCGATGCGAGCGACGGATTGTCGAAGAGCGGGAGGAACAGGCGCTCAATCAGTTGCTGCGTCAGTTTGCCCCCGCCCCCATGGGCCAGCATCACATCAGAGTAAGCGTCGATCGGCATCGGGCAATAGAACTCAGGCGCGTCCTCAGGCTTCATGATCCAGTCTCCAGACGGGGCAACGGAAGACCCTGCAGCCGGACCCTGCGATACCGGTAGTAGGCGGCGCAGGTTCCCTCGGTCGAGACCATCGTCGCTCCCAGAGGGTGTTCGGGTGTGCATGCGACACCGAATGCCGGGCACTCGTGGGGTTTCTTGACCCCCTGCAACACGGAACCGCTGATGCACACCGACGATTCTTCAACGACACGATGGGCCAGTCCGAAGCGTTTCTCCGCATCGAAAGCTGCATACTTCGGCTTCAGTCCCAGCCCGCTGGCAGGGATCTCTCCCACACCCCGCCACTTGCGCGGCACCACCTCGAACACATCCCGGATCAGCTCCATTGCCGGCCGGTTCCCATCCCTTGCGACCGCGCGCGTGTATTGGTTCTCCACCTCCGCGCGTCCTTCCTCGAGCTGTCGGATGGTCATGTAGATGCCCTGCAGGATGTCAAGAGGTTCAAATCCGGTCACCACGATCGGAACATGGTATTTGCGCGCGATCGGTTCGTACTCTGCATAGCCCATGACTGTGCACACATGTCCGGCTGCCAGGAATCCCCGCACGAGGTTTGAGGGTGATGAGAGTATGGCTTCGATGGCGGGCGGAACAAGCACGTGCGATACCAGAAGGGAGAAGTTCGGTATTTCCTGTCGGGATGCCTGGTATACCGCCATAGCGTTGGCCGGAGCGGTCGTCTCGAAGCCTACCGCAAAAAAGACCACCTGGCACGTGGGGTTCTCGCGCGCAATCTTCAAAGCATCGAGTGGGGAATAGACGATGCGGACGTCGCCACCTTGCGCCTTGACCGAGAGCAGATCCTTGGACGTGCCCGGCACGCGCAGCATGTCGCCGAAGGAACAGAACACCACACCGGGAGTGGCGGCGATCTCGATCGCCTTCTCGATCAGTTCCACGGGCGTGACGCACACGGGGCAACCGGGACCGTGCACGAGCGTCACTTCTCCGGGCAACAACTCATCAACTCCGAATCTCACTATGGCATGGGTCTGGCCGCCGCAAACCTCCATGATGGTCCAAGGCTTGGTGGTAATATGCCGGATGGCGCGAGCGTAGCCTTCGGCTGCCCTGGGGTCTCGATACTCGTCGATGAACTTCATTTTGCCTCGTGGCCTTCCAGTTCGGCCAACTCACCCATCTCGCGCAGATATTCGAAAACCTGATTGGCTTCGGCTTCGTCGATGATGTTGATGGCGAAGCCCACATGAACCAGCACGTAATCACCAACCTTGGCTTCCGGGACATAGGCGAGGTTGACTTGCTTGATCACCCCGCTGAAATCGACGCGACCGCTCCGAAGTAAGGGGTCGTCGCCTTCGATGCTTATGATTTTTCCGGGAACCGCCAGGCACATTTTACTCACCCCCTTGCCGGGAACGCAGGACCGCCACGATCTGCCCCAGCGCGATTCCACCGTCGTTCGGGGGAATGCGCTGGTGCCAGTAAGGCCGGAAGCCCTCCGTTTCGAGCCTCCGGACCGCGCGTTCAGTCAAAATCCTGTTTTGAAAACAGCCGCCCGACAAAGCGACGCGCTCCAGCGCGACGCGTCGAGCGACTGCGACAATAACCTCCACAAGTGTCCGGTGAAACCGGGCAGCTACGGTCCCGACCGGCACATCTCTTTTCAGATCCTGGATCATCGCGAGAATTGCCGGCTCCCAGTCTGCGACGATCAGCTCCGGATTTCCGGTTTCCGTGCGCCGATTGCTCAGCTTGAACGGATATTCACCGTCGGCATCATTTCCCGTGGCCGCAAATTCGAGCTCCATCGCCGCCTGACCTTCGAAGCTGACCCGCTGCCGCAATCCGGCGATAGCCGCCACGGCATCGAAGAGCCGGCCTGCGCTCGACGTCAGCGGCGAGTTCACCGCCCTTTCCAGCATCCGGGCCAGGACCGGCGCCTCTGCGTGGCTGAACGCGCGCACCGGCATCAGGTCGCTACGCTCGAAGAGGGCATTGCCGAAGATCTCATATAATACCCCAAGCGCCGCCCGCCTTGGCTCCTTGATTGCGCTGGCACCGCCGGGCAGCCGGAAACTGCGCAGGGAAGCGACACGACGGAACGAGGATTCCCCTCCAACCGCCAGAAACTCCCCGCCCCAGATGGTGCCGTCGAGCCCGTAGCCTGTGCCGTCCCAGGATACACCTAGCACCGGACCGTCCAGCTCATTCTCTGCCATGCAGGCTGCGATGTGCGCGTAGTGGTGCTGCACAACCGTCAGCGGCCGGCCGCAAGATCGGGCAAACCGGGTCGAGAGGTAGTCAGGATGCATGTCTGCGACCACTCTTTCTGGCCGGGCCTCATAAAGCCCCTCGAAACTGACGATCACCTTGCGAAGTGCCTCCGCTGCTTCCGGAGTCTCGAGGTCCCCAATGTGCTGGCTGATGAAGACATTGTTCCCCAGGGAGAGGGCGATGGTGTTCTTCAGGTGCCCCCCGACAGCCAGCATCGTGGGTGCGCGCAGCTTCAGGTTCAGCGGCAGGGGTGCATAGCCGCGCGCCCGGCGCAGCACGAGTTCCCGGCCGAGCATGACCCGCACGATCGAGTCGTCCACATGACGCACGATGGGGCGATCGTGTACCAGGAAAACATCCGCGATGCCGCTCAGCCTCTCGAGGGCCTCGCGCTCATCGATGCAAATGGGCTCATCCGCCAGGTTGCCGCTGGTTGCGACCACAGGGAAAGCCAGTTCGCGCATCAAGAGATGGTGCAAGGGGGTGTAAGGAAGCATCACGCCCAGATAGGGGTTATCCGGAGCAACCGCGGGTGCAATAGCATCGGCTGGTGGCGCGGCAGTGCGCACGCGTCGGAGCAGGACGATGGGAGATTCCGCCGAGAGCAGCAGGCGTTCTTCCAGGCGCGATACCTCGCAGTGACTACGGACAGTACTGACTGCAGGGTACATCAGCGCCAGCGGCTTTTCCTCCCGCCGCTTGCGGGTGCGCAAACACAGTACCGCCTCGTCGTTGCGGGCGTCAACGACCAGGTGGAAACCGCCCAAGCCTTTGACGGCTGCAATCCGGCCCGACCGCAGCGCCGCCGCTGCCTGGAGGAGAGCCTCGTCGCTCTCTGCCAGGACTTGTCCCGATGCATCCCATAGCTCGAGTCTCGGCCCGCAGCCAGGACAGGCGGTCGGTTGGGCGTGAAAACGACGATCCAACGGGTCCTCGTACTCCCGCCGGCATGCCGGGCACATTTCGAAGCACTTCATCGAAGTGTTGCCGCGATCGTAGGGGAGCGACTCGATGATAGTGAAGCGCGGGCCGCAGTGGGTGCAGTTGGTAAAAGGGTAGCGGTAGCGGCGGTTTGTCGGATCGAGGATGTCGGCAAGGCAGTCCGGGCACGTAGCGATATCCGGCATCACAAGTGCATTCCGGGCGCCGTCAGAGCTGCTGCGACGGATCTCGAAGCCGTCGAACACCGCAGGATCAAGGTAGGAAAACTCGAGGCTTTGGATGAAGGAGCGTGCAGGCTTTTCGGTTTCCAGCCGGAGCAGGAAGGTCTCCAGCAATCCCCTCTCGCCCTGCACTTCAATGAATACGCCTTCGCCGGAGTTCAATACCCAGCCCTGCAGGTTCAGTTCGACTGCAAGGCGATAGACGAATGGCCGGAAGCCGACTCCCTGTACGGCTCCCCGGATGGCAATGTGAGCTCTTTGAATCACAATCTGCGCGCGCCCCTCTCCTTGAGCCAGCGGCACCACTCGGCGATTCCTGCGCCCGTGGTGCAGGAGGTTTCGAAGACCTGCAAATGGGGATTGATCTGAAGTGCGTTGTTTTTCAAGGCGGCCAGATTGCAGTTTACATAGGGGATCAGGTCGACTTTGTTGATGAGCAGGACGGAGGCATTGCGGACCATGCCGGGGTACTTGAGGGGTTTGTCATCCCCTTCGGTGGTACTCAGGACGACCACCTTCATGGTCTCACCGAGATCGTAGTTCGCCGGACAGACCAGATTGCCTACATTCTCGATGATGAGGATCTCCAGGCCGCGTAGATCCATCTGTGCAAGCGCCTCCTGGACCAGCCGTGCCTCCAGATGACAACCTCCGTTGGTGACGATCTGGATCACCGGCACCTGATAGCGGGCCACACGCTGGGCGTCCAGGTCCGTTTGAACATCGCCTTCAATTACGCCGACCTTAAGGTCCCTCCCTAGATGCTCCAGGGTACGCTCGACGATGCTGGTTTTTCCGGCCCCAGGGGAGCTGACAAGGTTCAGAACCAGAATGCCGTGTTGCCCGAGAAGCAGCCGGTTCTGGCCCGCAATTTCATCGTTCTTTTCCAGCACCTTGCGTTCAATCGTAATGACTCTCATACCGTTTCCGCCTGCCGGTCCAACAACTCGATCTCGACGACCTGCAACTCCGTCCCTGAGATTATCTTGATCTCGGCGCTGCCACAACCGGGACACAGAAAGGCAGCCCCCTCCACGGCGAAAATCTCACCGCAGCCGGTACACCGAGATTGGATCGGCGTCTCCTCGATCGCCAGGCGCGCCAGACCCAGCGAGGTGCCGCTTACGATCGCGCCGAAGCAGAAATCGAGAGAGTCCGGGACAACCCCTGCCAGCCGGCCGACTCTGACTTTCACGAGCCTGACTTCCGGCGCCTGGTCTTCGGGCACATACTGCCCGATGATATCCACGATTCCCTGGGCAATCGACAGCTCGTGCATAAAAGTCTTTCCCGTAAACCCTCAATTATACGCCAGCTGGCGCGGCCGCGCCGGGGAATCCGCAGGCCAGGAAACGGCTGCCGGACAACCGGCCCAGGCGGAGGGAGGTGCCCCCTTCTCGCCTGAGGGATGCAACTACCGAATTTCCGAAGCCTCCGTTTTCCCCACTCCCGCCCGGGCCAAGGTCGGGTTCCACTAGGCGCCGGCAGGGGCGCTTCACGGTTCAGGTTGGCGCACATAGTGACCACTTCGACTGGCGGCTGCAGACACTCTGCAGTATACTTTGCCCTCGTATCGGGTGTGCGGCTGAGCAGCAACAAGCCGTGAGGACAAGTCACCAGCGTTACAATTCGGGAGCACAAACAACAGCATGAGAATGCAATCCAGATATCTGTGGGTTCTGGCTTTCCTACTGGTGGCGCTAGCGGCAATCTATCAGAGGGTAACCGGTCCCACCTACCCCGTGCACGGAAGCATCAAGATCGGGGAGGATATGATCCGTTTCAGTCTGCCCCGCAGCTCGGGTGGAGAGAGTGATGCCGAGGTTCGGTTGGCGGCTCCGGATGTCAGAATCGGTGGGATCATAGAGACACGCCGGTTTCCCACTAGCGAAAGCTGGGTGCGCCGCGACCTTGTGCGGCAAGGGGACGATCTGGTGGGATATGTTCCTCATCAGCCGCCTGCGGGAAAGATGGCGTACCGAATCTACCTTTACGGCGGCGCCGCCCCTAACTGGATAACCTCTGAGCCGGTAGTCCTTCGTTTCAAGGGCGATGTTCCGGCGGTCATCATGGTTCCTCATATTATCATGATGTTTCTCGCCATGCTGTTTTCGACCCGCGCGGGATTCGAGGCTTTGCTGAAACGCCCGCAGGTACCCATGCTGGCCCTCTGGACCACCGTGATCCTGGCAATCGGAGGGCTGGCCCTCGGCCCGGTAGTTCAGAAACTCGCGTTCGGCGCTTACTGGACTGGCTGGCCCGTGGGCAAAGACCTGACAGACAACAAAACGGTCGCGGCTTTCGTGTTCTGGGCGCTGGCACTCTGGCGCATCCGCAAGCGGCCGGATGCGACCTGGTGGGCGGTTGCCGCTTCGATAATTCTGTTCTTGGTTTACATGATTCCTCACAGCGTGCTGGGTTCAGAGCTGGATTACACCAAGTCGTAGTGGCCGGCCGTGTGATCCGTGTCACGCTCATCGGGTTAAACCTGCGCGCCGGAAATGTCGATAGGATAGCCGTGAGCGGAAAAACGCAGCGAAACAATGACCGCAGCCTTTGCGCCGATCTGATCAAGATCGTCTGGACCGATGAGTCAGGCAGCAAACAGAAGGCGCTGGCTGCGCTGGAAGACATTTCGCCCGGTGGTGCCTGCCTCCAGGTCGAGCGTCCCATACCCGTGGATACCCCTATCTCCATTCTCTATCCGGACGGCCGATATCATGGGCGCATCCGGTATTGCGTTTTCCAGCACACGGGCTACTTCCTAGGTGTCAAGTTCGATCCCGGCTATGAGTGGTCCAAACAGCAGTACATGCCCTCGCACCTCCT
Source organism: Terriglobia bacterium (assembly GCA_020072565.1). Lineage (NCBI taxonomy): Bacteria > Pseudomonadati > Acidobacteriota > Terriglobia > Terriglobia bacterium. The sequence goes on along the minus strand of JAIQGI010000013.1, from coordinate 138,382 downwards.
CGAGTTGCACACGATTCGAAACAAAAGGAAATAGAATAAAAAGACCAAGGCAGCCACAGATGACACGAGTTTCATGCATGGAGCATTCGTGAAGTTAGTGCCACTTGTGGCTGCTCCGGCTTGTGAGCGTTTGCTTCCGGATGGAATTGCCGCTAGAGTCTAGGGATGCGCAAAAACTCAAATGAGCCGGATTTCGTGGATTCCGTTGTCAATGTGCGCTATGCCGAAACCGATCAAATGGGCGTCGTCTACTACGCGAATTACCTGGTCTGGTTCGAGGTCGGCAGGGTGGCGTGGTGTCGCGCCCGTGGCTTCCATTATCGCGACCTGGAGGCTGTGCATGGCCGCATGATGGTGGTCGCGGAGGCGAGCTGCCGCTACAAGGCTCCGGCGCGCTTTGACGACGACATCCTGATCCGAACGGCGGCCGGCTCCGCTACCGACAAAGTGGTGCGCTTCGTTTATGAGATCCGGAACGCGCGGACGGGACAATTGCTCGCGACGGGCGAGAGCAAGCATGTGGTGACCGACCGAGAATTCCGCCCTGCCCGGCTGCCGGGACAGATCCGAAAGCTCTTTCCATTGTGAAACGGCCGATGCCGCCGGGCGCTTCTCCGCGTTTGTCTGCGTCCGGCCGCGCGCGTCTGATTTCAGTCGCTCTCACGGCATCCCGCACGATCTCCACTGCTTGATTTTGACCGGAGGTTTGAGCTGAGTCGGGCGATTTCGTCGATATCGAACTGGGGCCAGGATTGAGGACTGCCCTTGGCATCCACAGCCTCGACCCCAATGCCTTGTTCGAGCACCTCTCCCAGGCGGGCGGCATCGATTCGTGCCGCGCGCAGTGTCTCGACCAAACCCTCCACTGCCGCGGGCTCGCATGTGATCAGCAGACTGCCGGAACCGATCAATCCGAGCGGCGAGAGACCCAGGAGGCGACAGATCTTGCTTGTCTCCTGGTAGACCGGAATGCGGTCAAGGTTGACGCGGAGGCGATGGCCTCCGGCAATGCTCAGCTCTTGAAGGGCGGTTGCCAAGCCCCCTTCGGTGATGTCGTGCATGGCAGAAACCCTGCCGGTGCCGGCCGCTATCTGAGCTTCTTTCGTCACGCTGATGCCCGGATCGAAGAGGAACTGGCGGCATCGCTGTATCTCGTCCTCATCCATTCCGAATTCCCGCAACCGGTCCGGGAATTCGCGGGCGATAATACATGTACCTTCGACAGCCAGCCTTTTGGTCAGGATGATTCCATCTCCTTCGGCCATCTTTTTCTTGTCGATCAGATCCCGCCTGGCAGCTGTTCCCGCAGCCTGGGCCGCAATCAGCGGGCGCGTGACCGCATCGGTGATCTCCGTGTGGCCGCCGCACAGGATCAGGCCCTGCGCGCGCGCCGCGTGCTCAAGTTCCTGCATGGTGCCGCGAATCCGGGCTGCGTTGGTCCCGAGGGGAAACAGCAGCGAGGCGAGAAGCCAGCGGGGCGTGGCGCCCGAGGTAACGATGTCGTTGACGTTGACGGCGGCCGCGTAGTAGCCGGCGTCATCAGTGGCGAATGTAATCGGATCGGACTTGAGAACCAGGACTTCCTCTCCCGCGAGAAGGAGGGCGGCGACATCCTCCCCCACGCCTGGCGGCAACAGCATGGAAGGATCGCCTGCGCCGAGCTCCGCCAGGAACTGTCGGAGGAGATCGTTGGGCAATTTGCCGGGCGGCAACGGCGCATGGAGGTTGATGATCACCTTCAACTCTCCCAGGTGTTCCAAGGTGAAGTCCGCCGGACAAGCACAAGGATGCGAGGAACCGCGATTGGTCAGAAAGGCTGTGGCCGCCCCCGCCTTTTGTCCCGCCTCGACATCGAAGACAAAATCGCCGACGACCAGAACCTGAGCGGCGGGGACCCCCAGGGCTCGGGCTGCCGCCAGAATTCCTTCCGGGCTCGGTTTGGGACTGTAAGGGTCGTCCCGCGAGAGGATCACTGCGAAATCAGAGGGGTGGATGCGCTTGAAATTTGCCAAAGCAGTCTGGATCGAGGTCAGGCTGTTGCGGCTGATGATTCCGACCTTCAGGCCCCGCGCCCGCAGGAATTCGAGCACCTCTTCCGCACCTGCATTGGGGCGCGATTGGCGCGCGGCTACGCCTTCGAATTCATCGAGGATTTTCAAGGCCTCCGCGCGTTCTACCTGTGACCGCAGGCCATTGATGAACTCGAGCACCGGACGTCCCCGTGGACAGCCGATGGCATCTCTGATGACGCCGAAGTCCAGCGAGCCGGGCTCGGTAAGTGTGCCGTCGAAATCAAACAATACCGCCAGGATCAATTTCTCGGAATTCGCCGCATCCATGGGCAGAGGATAGGAGTTCGGCCCTGCTTCCCGCAAGCGGAAAACAGACCTGTCCCGCAGGCGCTTTCCATCGGGGCATTCGATGAGCAAAATCAGCAGACCATCTATTCGTGGGATCCATGGTGGTATTCTTGAGGAGGGGGTTCGCCCAACGAGCACGGTATCACAAAAGGAGGCAGTTCCATGGTAGCGACACCATCGACAATGCTGGCACTGGGTACGCCCGCGCCGGAATTCCATCTGTCCGACGTGATTTCGGGGAAGACGATTTCCCTTTCTACGTTTGCGGGGAAAAAGGGATTGCTGGTCATGTTCCTTTCCCGGCATTGCCCCTACGTTCAACATGTCAAGGAAGAGCTTGCACGCATAGGCCGAGACTATGGCGGAAAAGGCATAGGAATCGCCGCCATTTCTGCCAATGATGTTTCCGGCTACCCTGACGACGCGCCGGAACGTCTCAGGGAGATGGCGGAGCAGACAGGTTTCAATTTCCCGTTCTGCTATGACGAGAGTCAGGCGACGGCCCGCGCCTACTCGGCTGCCTGTACGCCCGATTTTTTCCTGTTCGACGCCAGGCGCAAGCTTGTGTATCGTGGGCAGCTGGATGGCAGCCGGCCCGGCAACGAAACCCCCGTGAACGGTCGCGATCTGCGCAGCGCGCTCGACGCAGTCCTGGCCGGGAAGGCGGTGCCTGCAGATCAGAAGCCTAGCCTCGGCTGCAATATCAAGTGGAAGCCGGGCAATGAACCGAGCTCTGCGCGGTGATACGGCCTCAGGCTGTGCAAATCTGGAACCACATCTGACCCGGGAAGATGCTTGCATGCTCTCCATCATTGCCGCCGAAGTCGATGTCCCCCGGCTGTTAGACGAACGAAGGGGTACATGCCATGCTGCCGAAGGCTATCTTCAGCGCGCAGCACCAAGAGGGAGCAGAGGGCCCGACTCGGCGCCCTCCGACAGGCAACACTCACGGAAGGGAAGAGAATGGGCGAACTCGTAACGCTTGGCAAAAGCGGCGATATCGGCATTGTCACGATCAATAATCCTCCCGTGAACGCCCTCCGCCCCGACTTGCTCGAGAGCCTGATTGCGTGCATCCATGGCGCAGAGAATGACGACGACATCAAAGCACTGGTGCTGATTGGCAACGGCCGGATCTTCAGCGCTGGCGGAGACATCGGGCTCATCGACCGCATGGCGTCGGGTCGTTGTCAAGCGGGCATCGACTTCCATCCGCTGCTTCGGACACTGGAAGATTGCCCGAAGCCGATCGTGTGTGCCATCCACGGGGAAGCCCTCGGTGGCGGCCTGCAGATCGCTCTGGCCTGCCACTATCGGATTGCCGTCCCTGAGGCGCGGGTCGGCGAGCCCGAAGTCAAGCTGGGGCTGATTCCGAACGCCGGAGGCACGCAGCGACTTCCGCGGCTGGCCGGCGTCGCCAAAGCAGTCGACATGTGCGCTCGGGGCGAGCCGATCCCAGCGGCCGAGGCGCTCGCCTCTGGGATCCTGGACCGCATCGTCGCCGGCGATCTGCTGAAGGGCGCGCTGGCCTATGCGCATGAACTCGTTGTGCAAGGATTGGGGCCGCGCCGGACGCGGGAATGCTGGCGGAAACCGGAGACACCGGACATCCGCGCCTCCGTGCTTGCCTCGGCGCGCGCCCGGGCGAACACAAGAATGCGCGGGCGCCTGGCGCCTCTCAAGGCGATCGAGGCCGTGGAAGCAGCCACGATCCTGCCATTCGAGGAAGGCTGCCGAAAGGAGCACCAGCTTTTCCAGGAATGCCTGCTCTCCAGCCAGGCCGGGTCCCTGATCCACATGTTTCTCAGCGAGCGGCCGGGCAGAATCCCCAACGCTGCAGGAAGGACACCCGCCCCCGAGGTGCGCCGCGCAGCCGTCATCGGTGGGGGAACGATGGGGAGCGGCATTGCCATGGCCTATGCCGGCGCAGGTATTCCGGTATTGCTCAAGGAAATCTCCTCGGAAGTGATCGAGAGGAGCATGACTGCCATCCTGCGCAACTACGACAAATCCGTCCAGGGGGGGCGTCTGAGCCGGGAAGCCGCGGATGCCTGCTTCCGTCGAATCCAGCCGACACAGACCTACGAAGCGTTCTCCAACGTCGATATCGCGATCGAGGCGGTCTTCGAAGAGATCGAGCTCAAGAAACGGATAATGGCCGAGCTCGACCGCATATGCCGTCCTGGGGTGATTCTTGCAAGCAATACCTCCACGCTCGACATTGACGAGATCGCCCGCGCCACTTCCCGCCCGGACCGTGTCGTCGGCCATCATTTTTTCGCACCGGCTCACATCATGCGGCTGCTCGAAATCGCGCGCGGCAGAGCCAGCTCTGCCGATGTCATTGATGCTTCCCTGGCGCTCGCCCGCAAGCTGGGAAAAGTCGGAGTGGTGGTGGGGAATTGCCGGGGATTTGTCGGCAATCGCATGTATCACCAGTACCAGCGAGAAGCCCAGTTGCTCCTCGAAGAAGGTGCCGCGGTGCCGGAAGTGGACCGGGCCTTATACGATTTCGGCATGGCCATGGGTCCGCTGGCCACGGCGGACCTGTCCGGATTGGACGTGGGCTGGAAAATCAGGCGCGCACATCCGCAGGAGGGAGACTGGCCGAATCAATCTCTCGTTGCCGACCGCCTATGCGAGTTGGGCCGTTTCGGGCAAAAGACGGGAGCGGGTTGGTATCAATACCAGCCGGGGGATCGCACGCCGGTTCCCGATCCGGAAGTCGAGAAAATCATCGAAGCTTGCGCATGTGCGGCAGGAATCACAAGACGAACGATAGCTGCCGGGGAAATTGTCGAACGCACCGTGTACGCACTCATCAATGAAGGCGCCCGCATTCTCGCAGAGGGAATCGCAGCGCGTGCCGCAGACATCGACGTCATTTATGTCAACGGATACGGATTTCCCGCGCATCGGGGCGGGCCCATGTGGTTTGCCGACCGTCTCGGCCTCGCTAAGGTCCATCGGCGCGTCTGCGAGTTCGAACAGGTTCAAGGCGCCCGCTGGGCTCCGGCTCCGCTGTTGGGCAGGCTGGCGGAAGCGGGAAAGAGTTTCGCCGACTTCGACGGCCGGGAGGCCGGCCGGCACAGGAGTGACGATGACGAATAACGGCTATGCTGACCGTGGAGCTGTCAAGCTCCACTTATTTGCACTGCTGGGCGCTGCTCCGCGGTGCCGGAAGGCTTGAGGGGGAGGAGATGAGAGAAGCTGTTGTCGTGGCGAGTTCGCGTACGCCGCTTGCGAAATCGTTCCGGGGATCCTTGAACCTGACACGCCCCGATGATTTCGCCGCCCATTGCATTAGAGACGTGCTGGGCAAGGTGCCGCAGGTAGCGCCTGAAGAGATCGAGGATGTCACCCTGGGGTGCGGATTCCCTCAGGGGCCGCAAGGGTACAACGTGGCCCGCATCGGAGCACTCCTGGCGGGCTTGCCGGCCACGGTTCCCGGCACTACGGTCAACCGCTTTTGCTCCTCGGGTCTGCAGGCAATCGTCATGGCGGCGCACTCCATCATCAACGAAGGCGTAGAAATCGCCATCGGTGGTGGTGTCGAGAGCATCACGATGACCGCGCACTCGCGGACCGACCAGAATCCGCGGATTCAGCAAACTAAGCCAGGCGCGTACATGGTGATGGGTGAGACAGCCGAAGTGGTGGCCAAGCGCTATCGCATTTCGCGCGAGTCGCAGGACGCGTATGCTCTACTGAGCCAGCAGCGGACGGCGCGCGCGCAGGCCAGGGGGTTTTTTGATGAAGAGATCGCTCCCATGAATGTGGTCTACGGAGTCTTGGATAAAAAAACGGGGGAGATCGTGGAGCGGAAGGAACACCTCTTTCAAAAGGACGAATGCAACCGGCCTGACACCACCCTCGACGGTCTTGCCGCCCTGCCGCCCTACTTTGATCCCCACAGCGGCCTGGGGACGGTCACTGCCGGCAACTCCTCCCAGCTTTCCGATGGCGCTTCCGCTACTCTTCTAATGTCCCGGCAGCGTGCCGAGGCGCTCAGCATCAAACCCAAGTTGGTCTTTCGCGGCTTTGCCGTGGTCGGCTGCGAGCCCGACGAGATGGGCATCGGGCCGGTTTTTGCGGTGCCCAGGCTGCTGAAGCGTCATGGACTCAAGATTGCAGACATCGATCTTTGGGAACTGAACGAGGCCTTCGCCGTGCAGGTCGTCTACTGCCGCGATCGGCTCGGCATCGACCCGGACCGGTTGAACGTCAATGGTGGTTCGATTTCCATCGGACACCCCTACGGCATGACCGGCTCCCGCCTGGTGGGAACCATGGCAAACGAGATGCTGCGGCGCCGGGTCCGCTACGGGGTCGTGACGATGTGCATTGGTGGGGGCCAGGGTGCTGCGGGCCTGTTCGAAAACTGCAGTTAATACTTCAAAACACATGAGATACGCGAAATGAGTCTATGCGTATCTTGACCGTTACGCGGCATGTGGGACAGCGTAGATTTCGATTGCTTTCGCCCCTGCTCTCAACCATTATTTACGCGCAAAATTAACTACTTACCCGTCGTCCTCCCAGGATGGGCGGAAGGAATTCATATGGCATCTTTAGAAGATCGGATTGAGTGTAAGGAACTGTTGAGCAAAGTGGTACCCGTCGAAGAGGCAGTCAAACACGTTTCAGTTCACGGCACTATCGGAATCAGCGGATTCACAAAGTCGGGCGAACCAAAGGTTTTCATGCCTGCATTGGCCAGGCACTTCGCGCAGCATGCGCCTCATGCCAAAATCGGCCTCTTCAGCGGAGCGTCGCTTTCGGACGAGGTGGAGAATCCCATTGCCCCATTTCTTGGCAGGCGTGGGCCCTACATGTCATCGTCGGCATCGCGTAAACTCATTCATGCCGGAAAGATGGACTTTACCGATGTGCATCTATCCATGTTTGCCCGCAACCTGCTTTACGGTTTTTACGGGGGCCTGGATGTGGCGGTGGTAGAAGCTTCGCGCATCCGTCCCGACGGCAGCGTCGTGCTGTCGTCATCGGTCGGAATTTCGACCGAAGCCCTCTCCATGGCCAAGAAGATCATTCTCGAGGTCAACACCGCGATTCCCGACTATACCGGTTTCCATGACATTGTGCTTCCGGCTGTGCATCCAAGAGTGTGCTGGCCGATTCCCGTCATCAACGTCAAAGATCGCGTGGGCACGCCGTACGTGGAGATCGACAAGCACAAGGTTGTGGCGATTGTCGAATCCCGTCAGTCGGATTATCCGGTGGAGTTCAAGCAAACTCAGCAGATCGAAACCAAGATCGCCGAAAATGTCGTTGATTTTCTGATGCATTGCCGCAAGTGGCTGTCTTGGCAGAAGCGCCTGCCCCCTATCCAGTCAGGGGTTGGGAATGTCGCCAATGCCATTGTCGGCGAGCTCTACAAATCTCCATTTCAGAAGATCCGCTTCTGGACCGAGGTTTTTCAGGACGGCATGATGCGTTACGTCGAGGACGACGAGAAGTTCGACAGCGCTTCGGCAACTGCTGTTTCATTTTCGACCCAGGCGAGGAAGGATTTTGAGCGCCTCTTCACGCGCTGCCGCGACAAGCTGGTGCTCAGACCGATGTGGCTTTCCAACAGTGCCGAGATCATCACGCGCCTGTTTGTGATTGCCATGAACACGCCCCTGGAGTTCGACATCTATGGCCACGTGAACTCAACTCACGTCGACGGATCCAAAGTAATCAACGGCTTGGGCGGCAGCGGCGATTTTTTCCGCAACGCCTACATAAGCATCGCCCACACGCCGTCGATCCGCCGCCTCAAGGACGGCAGGACCGTCAGCTGTGTCATGCCTTACGTGCGCCACATCGATCATACCGAACACGACATCAAGTGCCTGTGCACGGAACAAGGCTACGCCATCAACACCGAGATTAGATCGGCCCGGCGCCGCGCCGAAGACATTATCGAAAAGTGCGCCCATCCGCACTTCAAACCGCTTCTGCGGGACTACTTGCGGATCGCCGGGGGAGGTGACGAGCCACGCGCCACGGACATGAATTTCCTGGTGAGTTGGTGGAAAGAATACGACGCCGCCTGCTGGAGTTTCCCCGCCGGCAAGGAAGCAAGCAGCCGGGCCGAATGACTCCCTGGGATGCGGATTTACGCTCTACACGCTGCGCATGCGGGAATCCGCGTCCCACCGCTTTACAGAAGCTGCCGCAGAGCTTCGTACACCGCGATTCCAACGGCGGTCGACAGATTCAGGCTGCGCACATCGGCGGAACGCATCGGAATCCTGAGGGCCTGGTCCCAGTGGCCGCGCAGCAGATCTTCCGGAAAGCCCGTCGATTCGGGTCCGAAGAGCAGGCAATCTCCCGCCCGATAGGCGACCTCGGTGTAAAGACGTTGCGCGCGGGCGCTGAAGTAGAAAAAGCGTGTGCCGGTCAGCTCGGCATACAAATCCTCGAGACTTTCCTCGCGGCGCAAGTCTACGAAAGGCCAGTAATCGAGGCCGGCCCGCCGGACCGATCTGTCGTCGATGCGAAAGCCGATTGTGCCCACCAGGTGCAGCGGCAAACCATTGGCGGCGCAGAGCCGCGCGATGTTGCCGGTATTCGGGTGGATCTCCGGCTTGAACAGCGCAACGTGCAACAGGTCTTTCACGGGCACTCAGCTCCTCCCCCTCGAGTTTGTAGCATCGCTTGGTTAAAAACCACGAAATAGGCGAAATACAAAAAAGATTTTTTCGCGCGTTTCGTGGTTCGCCAGGCTTGACGTTTTCGGTCAGGGAACTTACACTTAACCCTCGATCTTCCTGCTTTTAGCAAATCATAAGTATTGGATGGAAAAACCATGGCGCACAACTTGTTTCATTCACTGCAATCGTTTGAAACCGGGTCCGGCCGCTCGGGCCGGTTCTATTCCCTGCCTCGACTGGAAAGAGAAGGAGTTGGACCAATCTCCAGGCTGCCTGTCAGCATTCGCATTGTTCTCGAATCGGTCCTGCGCAATTATGACGGGAAGAAGATCACCGAGAGAGATGTCCGTGGTCTGGCAAACTGGGGGCCAACTGCAGAGCGGACGCAGGAGATTCCATTCATAGTCGCGCGTATCCTGCTGCAGGATTTCACGGGGGTTCCGCTGCTGGTCGATCTGGCGGCAATGCGCTCTGCGGTTGCCCGGCTCGGGCGCGATGCAAAGATGATCGAACCGCTGGTCCCTGTGGACCTGGTTATCGACCATTCGGTGCAGGTTGACTTCGCGGGCACAGGCGACGCGCTGCGGCGCAACATGGAAGTGGAGTTTCAGCGTAATCACGCCCGCTATCAATTCCTGAAGTGGGGCATGCAGGCGTTTGACGGGTTCAAGGTGGTCCCTCCCGGTATCGGAATATGTCATCAAGTGAATTTGGAGTATCTGAGCAAGGTTGTGCTCCGGAATGACGACGTCTGCTATCCAGACACATTAGTGGGGACCGATTCACACACCACCATGATCAACGGGCTGGGCATCGTCGCCTGGGGAGTGGGAGGCATCGAGGCGGAGGCTGGAATGCTCGGTCAGCCGGTCTATTTCCTGACCCCCGATGTGGTGGGTGTGCACATGACAGGACGTCTGGGCGAGGGTGTCACAGCGACCGACCTGGTATTGCACGTGACCCAGATGTTGCGCAAGGCCATGGTGGTCGGAAAGTTCGTCGAGTACCACGGCGAGGGGGCTGCGTCGCTTCCTGTAACCGACCGGGCGACGATCGCCAATATGGCCCCCGAATACGGCGCCACCATGGGCTTTTTCCCGGTCGACGAGGAGACCTGTGCGTATCTGCGCGCCACGGGGCGAAATGAGGAACAGGTAGCGCTGGTACGCAACTATTTCAACGCCCAGGGCATGTTTGGAATTCCGCGGCGAGGCGAGTGCGATTACAGCTCCGTACTGGAACTCGATCTTGCACATGTGCAGCCGGGGGTGGCGGGACCCAAACGGCCTCAGGATCGAATCAACCTCGGCGAGCTCAAGCGGACCTTCCAGGAAATTCTGCGGAAGCCGGCCGCCGAAAACGGCTACGGCAAGCCCGCACAGGAAATCGGCAAACGATTTCCCGTGAAGATTGCCGGCCGGAATGGAACCGGAGTAGGCCATGGCGATGTGCTGATCGCCTCGATTACATCCTGCACGAACACCTCGAATCCCAGTGTGATGCTGGCGGCCGGCCTGCTGGCGAGGAAGGCCGTCGAGCGCGGCCTGGCCACGCCGCCGGCGGTCAAGGCTTCGCTGGCGCCGGGATCCCGTGTCGTAAGTGAATACCTCCAGAAGACCCGGCTGCAGCCTTTTCTCGATCAGTTGGGATTCAACCTGGTCGGCTACGGCTGCATGACTTGCATCGGCAATTCCGGCCCGCTTGATGCGCAGCTCGAAGATGTGGTGCGTGGAAACGATCTGATCACGGCTGCCGTTCTGAGTGGCAACCGTAACTTCGAGGCGCGGGTTCACCAGTCGATCAAGGCGAACTTCCTGATGAGCCCCCCTCTTGTGGTCGCTTTCGCCCTGGCCGGGCGCATCGACATCGATATGACGCGAGAGCCGCTCGGCAAGGGGAGTGACGGTGCGGACGTGTATCTCCGCGACATCTGGCCGACGCTTGCGGAGGTGCGCGATTTGATGAACGCCGCTCTTGATCCGGACACTTATCGCAGGCTCTACCGCAGCTTCGCCGATCAGAGCCCCATGTGGAACGATATCCCCGCGCCTGCCGGCGAGGTCTACCATTGGGACAAGGAATCGACCTATATCCAGGAGCCGCCTTTCTTCCAGCAGTTTGACATGCAGCCGGGCCGCATCGAGGAAATTCATGGTGCCCGGCCGCTTGCGATTCTCGGGGATTCGGTGACCACGGATCACATCAGCCCGGCCGCGTCCATCAAAGCCAGCTCCCCGGCGGGGCTTTACCTACAGGACCGGGGTGTGACGGTGGAGGACTTCAACAGCTATGGCGCGCGCCGTGGCAACCACCAGGTGATGATGCGAGGAACCTTCGCCAACGTGCGCATCAAGAATCTGATGGTCCCCGGAATCGAGGGGGGTGTGACCCTTTATCAGCCGGAACGCGAAAAGATGAGCATCTATGATGCCGCCATGCGTTACCAGAGCGCCCGGGTTCCGCTCGTTGTGATCGCCGGCCAGGAGTATGGCACGGGCAGTTCGCGCGACTGGGCGGCAAAAGGGACGGCCCTGCTCGGGGTGCGCGCGGTCATTGCCCGGAGCTTCGAGCGCATCCACCGCAGCAACCTTGTCGGCATGGGCGTGCTCCCCTGCCAATTCAAGGAGGGCATTTCCGTCATGACGCTCGGCCTCGACGGCTCCGAGTCGTTTGACATCCTCGGGCTCACCGATGGCATCAAGCCGCGCCAGGAAGCTACCCTGGTGGTTCACAGGCCTGGTGGAAAGACCGAATCCGTTCCGGTGACGTTGCGGCTCGATACGCCCGTGGAGGTCGACTATTACGCGCATGGCGGCATCCTCCCCTATGTGCTGCGTCAACTGCTGGCCCAATCTTAGCGGGATGGGTTCGCGCAGGCGTCCTCGCGTCTTGGCGTCGAGTCTTGTTGATTGCCGGCCCCTGGACGCGAAGACTCACCGGCGTGCCGGCCCGGTTACTGGGGACCGGCCGAGGCTGCGAGCAATTTCTCCACTATCCGGATTCCGGTTTTTTCCAGGAACTCCTCAGGGGAATCACCTCCGATGAGGATGAAAACGAAATCGTTGGGGATTTCGATCTGCTCTCCCTGAACGCTGAGGACTACGGAGTCCTCGGTGATCTTGCAGACCTGGGAGCTGCGCAACACACGCAGTTTGCCTTCCTTTTCTTCTGCTTCCAAGCGAGTCCGATTGCGCTCGCGCGTCCGGGGGAAGTTGTCGCCACGATAGGAGAGTGTCACCCGGTTCCTGTCCTGGGCAGCCAGGGCCATGGCTGCTTCGAGCGCGGAGTCACCGCCACCGACCACCAGGATGTTGCGGTCCTGATAGCTCGCAGCCTCGATCAATCGGTAGGCGACTTTGCCGAGTTCCTCACCCGGCACTCCCAGACGCCGCGGGGTGCCTCTTTTCCCCATGGCCAGCACCACGCGTCGGGCGTGGTACCGGCTCTTATTGGTCTCCACCTCGAAGTTTCCGCCGTTCATCTTGACCCTGGTCACGCGCTCGTTGGTCTGGATGTGGACTCCTGTATTGGTGATGATGGTCTCCCATACCGTCAGCAGCGACTCCTTGGCACCGTCGGCGATATAAAGCGTTCCGTACAGCGGCATCTGGATCGGTTCAGCCATGAGGAACTTGTGGCGCGGGTATTGCCGGATTGTGGAAGCGATTTCTCCTTGTTCGAGGGTCAGGTATTGCAGGCCGTGCTGATGCGCGGTGAGGGAAGCGCTCAGGCCGGCTGGCCCCGAACCCACGATGAGCACGTCATAGACTGCATTCCCGTCCGACGCCGCGGGTGGTGCAGGCGCGGCCTGTTTTTCTTCTGCCAACCGCTGCCTCACGTGATCGATGACCAGTTTCCCTTCGTTGATCGCCGTCTTGATCATGCCCATGCCGCCCAACTCACCCACGATGTAGACTCCCGACACGTTGGTCTCAAAATTCTCATTTACAAGCGGCACTTTGAGCGTCTGAGTTACCAGGCCGCCGAAGGCGAGCGAGAGCGCGCCCGTCGGACATGCTTTCGCGCAGAGGGCCTGCCCGGTGCATAACTCGGGATGAACCAGATTGGACTTGCCGCCCACCAGCTCCAGGGCACCCTTTTCCGGGCAGCTGTCGACGCAGCTGTGGCAGCCCATACAGACGGCGGCGTCAATCACCGGCCTGGGCTTTTCCTGCCGGGCCCCGTCTCCGGTCGTCACCTTTACCTGCGCGCGATGGACATTCCACAACGCAAGGGCCGCGCCGCAGCGAGAGCAGAAGGAAGAGCCGCTCAGCAAGGGTGCTCCGCAGCGGGGGCAGGGACTGCCGGAAATCTGCGCGGAGCCGCTGCTCTTCGTTTTTGCAGCCTCCCCGGCTATGCGCTTGAGATAGCGGCGGACAAAATAGAATGTGAGCACCGCCGCGATCAGAAAAGAGAACAGTGTGTCCATTAGCAATTTCCTGGGCCTCGCCCTGCCATTTTTAGAAATAGCCGAGAAGCAGTGCGACGGTAACGTGAATGAGGACGAGGACGGCGAAGGTGTAGCTGAAAGGGCGGTGGACCACGTGCCAGAAATAGAAGACACGTTGGGTTTTGGATAGGAACAGTATCTTCTTCGAGAGTGCCGCCTGCCTGCGCGCCGTGGCAACAGCTTTTTCAAGATTGATGTTGTTCGTGGGCAGCACGCCCCCGAAAGAGAACAAGGCCGCCCGTTTTCCTGAGGCTCTGCGCCGCAGCCTCCAGATCCTGGGTGGGCGAACCAGGTCGGCCTTTAACATCCGGAATGTGGCATACAGAACCGGCATGAGTTCCACCTCCTGCACATTCGGCAGGCGCAGGCAGCGCTCGAGTTCTTCAGGCGGCAGGATACTCTGTGCGGCCAACTGCATTGCCAGTTGGTTCTGGAGATCCTCCATCTCGCGCAGTGACATCATGGCAGCGTCCAGGCTGCGCGGGATCTGCGCGTAGAGGTAGCGTCCGGTGATCCCGCTGACGACCAGGGCGGCCATGGTCCAATAGGCGATCCCAGCAAAGCCATGGGTCTTGAAGCAGGAGTGGAAACTGATAAGGACCGGAGCTCCCACTCCCATCAAGATATGGAAGTCAATCCAGTGTGCCGTCTTTCCCCGCCGCCCCAGCCATCCCCAGTGTTTTCGCAACGGATAGAGATAGACAAGCACGAACAGGAAGAATCCCAGCATGCCCAGCCGCAGCCCGATCACGCCGCTTGGCTTGAGGTAGGGATGCATGGGCGAGAAGGGGCGGTGCGCCTGGTCGAGCAGGTAGTAGTCGCGGCCGTACAGGCAGAGAATGACAGCAAGGCTGAGGAGCACAAGTATTAAAAACGCCACCAGATTGCGATGAAGTCGTGGCTTGGCGTCTAAGCGCCCGATAGCCCGGACCTGGACTTGCGGAATTGCAGTGCTCATCGTTTCACGCTGCTCTGAGTGGTGACCGAGAAACGGCGGTAGTCGGTGAACCGGTGGATGTTGCGCCAGTGCTGCTGGGCAGTGGCGACTTCGATCAAGGCCGACGTGGGCAGCCAATACGCGCTCTCGGCGCCGTCAAAGCGCACCGGGGCATACTGCACATCGGCGGTAAGGGTCTGCAGCCCCAGATCGGTGAGGGGACTCGCCAGCTCAGCGGTGATTCTGATGAAAGCCATTGTTTCGGGATCGATCCATGCTTTTCCTTTCAGCTCCAGGGGGACATCTCTGCCATTCAGGCGCAGACATGCGGTAGATCGTGTTCCCGGGACATGCTGGAACTGAATGCACACAACCCTTTTGCCGCCGATGGATTCCTCCGGCAATTGCAGGTACTCGAAACAGTTTTGGTACAGGGGATGGAAAACCAGAATCATGGTGGAAAAGCCTCCTGTGACCAGGAGGGGCACGTCGTTGCGCTTGGCTGACGGTTTCTTTATAAGGCGTGATTCTTCCACCGCAAGATAGTTCTCGCCAGGGCTTATCAGGATCAGGTAGTCAAACTGGGACTCCAGCCGTCGAACAACCCCTCCCCCCTTGGCGAGCTTTACCTGCGATACCGCTTCACTGCAGGTTACTGCCGGATACTGCTGCCGGAAGGACTCGACCTGTTTCCCCAGTTTTTCGAGCAGCGTGGCAAGCGGCGGCGAACTTGACTGTGCCTGAATGATGGCCGGAAATATGAACCCCATCAGGATGCAGAGCGGCAGCACCCTGAACCGCCCGCCATACCTGCGCCGATATATATTTTTCATCTGAAATGCTAAAAGCCGTAGCCCACGTTCAGATACCATTGGTTATAGCCTTGGCCGGGGCTGCGATAGAGCGTACAGCCTACCCCGACAAAATAGTGTCTGAGCATGATCCAATCTGCGTTTGCGTTTACCCAGCGGGCCCGATTCTGCAACGAGAAGGATGAGACATAGTTTTGCTGACCGGCCTGCAACTCGAACCTGAGGCTTTCACCTGCCGAGCGTGAAATTGAGACCGAGCGATAGATTCCACGACCGAACGAGCTGTCAAACTTCGAGTATCGCGCATCTCCACGAATCCCCGTATGGGCGATGTTGCCGATTGCGAGGCCGTACATCTGGTTCCAGGAACTTTGAGTGTCGCCCGTCTTGGAACTGCGGCCGAAACTGGCATACGGGCTGATGTGAAGCGGGAGTTCCAGGCGCACGCCGGCGCTGAGGCCATGGAACAGGAGCTTGTCGACCAATCCTGTAGCCACCAGCCTGGGATCGAACGTGGGCATCTCTCTCAAGAAATTGTGGCTGAGGTCGAAGGAGATGAACCGATGAGGCTGCAGGCGAACCGTGAGATAGCTCCGGCTCATGGCGATCTCCCGCTGTTGGTTTGTGCCTGTGGCTCGCAATAGATCCGCTTCGAGGTTGTAATAAAGGGACAGGGCCCGCTTGTATTGCAGGCTGGTTTCGACGAACCCGAACTGGCGGTCCGGCTTCCAGCTTATCCTGGTCACCGACGCTCCAAAAGTGCTCGTGTAACGGAACGATTCATAGCTGCCGCCCTCGAGATTTACCGAAGCCCCGACCAGCTGCCGGTTGCGATCGTAGCGCCACGAAGTCGGATCGGGCGAACTGCCTGCAAACAGGCCGAGAGTGACCCTCTTGCCAGTGCGGTAACCGAAATAACCCCCGTCTATTGTGCCCAGGCTGGTGGCCCAGGGGAGGTAAAACCGCCCCATGCCCGCGACCCAAGGTGATTCAGGATTGCTGTAAGTGAGGCTCAGGTGATAGGTCCGCTGGATCAAGTCGGTGAGAGTCTCCTGCACAGCGCTCTGCTTTTGACGCGTAAAGCGGCCTCGGTAATAGCCGCTCAGGTTCCAATGGGTGCCTCCCAGACGGGTGGCATCCGCTCTGACCACAAAACCCAGCGCTGAGGTACTGTTAGATGTGGTGAGATCCCTGATCGAGCTGTAATCGAATCCGATGCGTCCGCGCATGCGGTTGATTTCGGTCAGCGGAGGACGCGGTACCGCCGCACGCGCTTCGTCCTCAATCGGATCGCCGGCAGTGAAACTCACGACCTGCGGGTATTTCGCCGACTCATCGGCCGCTCGACTCTTGCGCAGCGCTTCCGCGTCCTCTTGAGACATCCAGACCTCATCCCCGACTCGGATCTCCTCATCGGCGGACCCGACCGAACAGGCGGCCGATGTCGAAGCAACCGAAGCGACCTCGATCTGCGCGATGGTTCGGCCCTCAGGGTGGGCGGGATCGATTCTCCTGACCGTCAATTTCTGTCCCTCAGCCAGACCCGCGGTACGGCCCCCTTCCAGATAGACCGCGCCTTCAACGACGTATTTCACTGTAAAACGCGTACGAACTTCAGTCTGTTGCTGCCCGAAGGCAACCAGAGACGCCGCCAACAGGCTTGCAAAAACCAGTAGTACCCGCACTCGTGACATAAGACTATCCCGCACTTCCATTCGGATGACACGAATAGCAATTCGCGCTGTTGTAGACATAGTTGCGCACCGACCTGTGATGCGAATCCACGCTGGCTTTGTCGTGCTGATGGCAGCCGGTGCAGGAGAAGACCTTGTAATCGTTCGCGTTGGTGTGGCAGTCGGCGCAGGAGGTCCATGCTCTGGCGTGGTGTCCGGAATTAATGGGGAACTGGCTGTGCGTGAAGGTCGCACCGGTCCAGACGGTGGTTGTGTGACAAGTGGAACAGGTCGTAGGAAACCCCGCCGCCACATGGTTTGGGTTGGTGATGCCGGTGTAGTCCGTCTTGTGGCAAGCGTAACAGGTTGTCGGCGTGCCTTTGAAGACACCCCCGATGTGACAGCTCACACACGTGACACTCACGTGCGCTCCGGTGAGGGCGAAGTTGGTCGTGGCATGACTGAAGGAGGCCGGAGTCCAGGCAGTGGTTGCATGGCACACGGTACAATCCTGAGGAAAACCGTATGTTGCATGTGTGGGACTCGTCGTGCCGTTGTAGTCGCTCAAATGGCAGGTGACGCACGTGGTGCTCAGCGTGGCATATTGGCCGTTTGCATGACAAGCGCTGCAGTTCAGAGTGATATGAAACCCCGTGAGTGTGAACTTGGCGCTCGGGTGAGTGTATTGGGCTCCCGGCCAGCCGGCTGCGGAATGGCACAGCGAGCAGTCCTGCGGGAATCCAGCCGCTGTATGATTGGGATTGTTTGTCCCTTGGAAGTCGGCCAGATGACAGGAGGAGCAAGTTGTGGGAGTTCCGACAAATCGGCCATTTGGATGACAAAGTGCGCAGGCTGTTTGTAGATGAACCCCTGTGAGAACGAAGCCGGTCTTGCTGTGATCGAATACGGCTCCCATCCACTGGACGGTAGTATGACAGGTCGAGCAATCCTGTGGAAAGCCGGCTGTAGTGTGATTAGGACTGTTCGCACCGTTGAAGTCAGTCAGATGACAAGAAACACAGGTAGTGGGAGTGCTCGCATAGCTGCCGCTGGTATGGCAGGTCTGGCATGTGACCGTAACATGTGTGCCGGTGAGGGGGAACTTGGTGTTGCCGTGGTTGAACGTAGCTCCTGTCCACTGGACGGTTGTATGGCAAGGGGAACAATCCTGACCAAAGCCTGCCAGGACGTGGTTGGGATTGGTCGTACTGTTAAAGTTCGTCAGGTGGCACGAAGCGCAGGCAGTGGACGTGCTCGCGTAATTCGGCGTGGTATGACAGGTCTGGCATGCGACCGGAACGTGGGCGCCGGTGAGGGGGAACTTGGTGTTGCCGTGGTTGAACGTGGCCCCCAGCCACTGGACGGTCGTGTGACAGGCCGTGCAATCCTGCGGGAATCCGGCCGCGGTGTGGTTGGGATTGGCTGTCTTGTTGAAGTCCGCGAGGTGGCACGAAGCGCAGGCAGTGGACGTGCTCGCGTAATTCGGCGTGGTATGACAGGTCTGGCATGCGACCGGAACGTGGGCGCCGGTGAGAGGGAACTTGGTGTCGCCGTGGTTGAACGTGGCCCCCAGCCACTGGACGGTCGTGTGACAGACGGTGCAATCCTGCGGGAATCCGGCCGCGGTGTGGTTGGGATTGGCTGTCTTGTTGAAGTCCGCGAGGTGGCACGAAGCGCAGGCAGTGGACATGCTCGCATAATTCGGCGTGGTATGACAGGTCTGGCATGCGACCGGAACGTGGGCGCCGGTGAGGGGGAACTTGGTGTTGCCGTGGTTGAACGTGGCCCCCAGCCACTGGACAGTCGTGTGACAGGCCGTGCAATCCTGCGGGAATCCGGCGGTGGTATGGTTGGGATTGGTTGTCTTGTTAAAGTCCGCCAAGTGGCACGAAGCGCAGGCAGTGGAGGTGCTCGCATAATTCGGTGTGGTATGGCAGGTCTGACATGTGACTGAAACGTGCGCGCCCGTCAGTGAAAACCTGGTGGCGTTGTGGTCGAACTTGCCGCCCTTCCATTGAACAGTCGTGTGACACATCGTGCAATCCTGCACGAATCCGGCAGCCGTGTGGTTGGGGTTGCTAGTGTTGTTATAGTCGGTCATGTGACAGGAAGCGCAAACCGTGGACGTAGTCGCATAATTGGCGCTGGTGTGGCATCGCGAGCAGTCGGCCAGGACATGCCCTCCTGTGAGGGGGAATTTGGTTGTGTTATGGTCGAATTTAGCGCCCTTCCACTGGGCGGTCACATGACAGCTTGTGCAATCCTGACTGAAGCCGGCGGCGGTGTGATTGGGATTGCTCGTGCTATTGAAATCCGCCCTGTGGCATGAGGCGCAGGCTGTGGAAGTGCTAGCGTAGCTGCCGGTGGTGTGGCAAGTCGAGCACCCCAGAGACACGTGCCCTCCAGTAAGGGGGAATTTGGTTGTGTTGTGGTCGAACTTAGCGCCTGTCCACTGGGCGAATGTGTGACAGAGGGAGCAATCCTGACTGAAACCGGCCGCGACATGATTGGGATTGTTCGTGCCATTGAAGTCCGTCATATGGCACGAGGCGCAGGCCGTGGAGGTGTTCGCATAGTTGCCGTTAGCGTGGCAGGCGCGGCACTCCGCCGCCGCATGCCCTCCAGTGAGTGGGAATCTGGTCATGTTATGGTCGTATTTGGCGCCCTTCCACTCGGCGGTCACGTGACATGCGGCGCAATCCTGTGGGAAACCGGCGGCATTGTGATTCGGATTGCTCGTCTTGTTGAAGTCAGCCACATGGCATGAAGCACAGGCCGTAGATGTGCTCGCGTAATCCCTGTTCGTGTGGCAGAGTTCACAAGCCACCGTCGCATGTGCTCCGGTGAGTGGGAACCTGGCGCTGCTATGGTCGAATCTCGCCCCGGTCCAGGAGTTCATCTGATGGCAGCTCTCGCAGGTCGTGGGAATCTTTGCGGCTACATGATCAAACGTCTTGTTGGACTGATAATCCTTGAGGTGGCAAGAGTCGCACTGGGTGTCCAAGCCCTTATAACGCCCGACCGCAGCGCCGAGATGGCAGGACTCGCACTCGGTAGCTGAGTGCGCACCCATGAGCGGAAACCTGTTCTGGTGATCCTTAACGGCTTGCACCTGGACGCGCCATCCGCGCGGCGAGTGGCATGTTTCGCATCCCGTCCCAAGGCTGCGCATGTGGATATCGGCGTGACAATCGGCACAGTTTGCGCCGGCATCCTTGAAGACCAGGGTGGTGTGGCAGTTGCGGCAGTTCACACGCTGATGCAGACCACGCAACGGATATCCAGTCTGCTGGTGATCGAAGTCGGGAGCAGGGCGGAGGGGCGCCCAGTTTGTGGATGTATGACAGTTTTCGCAAGCGAGCTGAAGGGGACCATGCGGGCTGCGCGCCGGTCCTCGCTGGGGTGACTGAGCTGCGCCCGGCGATGTCCCGCACCAAATCCAAAGCAGGACTAGCGACGTCAACATCCCCAGGCCCCCGATCCTGATAAAGTTCTTTTCTCCATGGCCGTTTGACATCACTGGGCCGCTCCCATTCGTGTTGTTAAGACTCCATGTTTTCCAGACGGGTAGTCAAACGCCAGCAGGGCATGAAGTGGATTTCGCCCCTCGGCGCCGCGTTCGAAGCCGCGCACGACCGGCGGGGTCGCTACCCCGGCGCCGCGCAGAACGGTGGCGGCTCCGGATGGCATTTCCGATCCCGACTCTCCCTGCCGGCGCGGCCCGGCTTCTGAATCACGGGCATTTGTGGGTTCCTTGCTGCGATGACATGCGGAACAGGCGTGCGGCAGGCCCCGGTAGGAGATCACCTTTTTGCCGTCTGCTGACGTGGTTGCGGTGTGGCAACCCGCACATGGCGTCGAACTGTGCGCCCCCTTGAGCGCGTAGCTTGAACCGGTGTCGTGATTGAAGGTGGATGGCTTCCACGCCCGCGGCGTGTGGCAGCGAGAGCATTCGGTGGAGCCCTCTGCAGCGAACTGCCCCCCATGCCGATCCTCATGACAGGCAGCACACTGTCTTGGAGTCGCCTTGAAAATGACCCGGTCTATGTCGGGCTTCGGTTCGCCGCGCTGGTGGCATCGGTCGCAAGGAACCCGTTCGTGCGCGCCCACCAGCGCGTAATCTGTCTTACTGTGGTTGAAATCCGGCAGTTTCTGCCATGTGGCAGTGCTGTGGCAGGTTGCGCAGTCCCCGGCTGCGCCATCCGGTCCAGGCTGCGCCATGCGTTCCGAGAACTGACCCCGATGGATATCCGCATGGCACGCTGAACAGGCCCGGTTTTCAAAATGATACTTGGCCGGGAGGGCATCCTTACCCTGCGCTTTCCTGTGGCACTCGCTGCAAACAACGGCTCCGTGAGCGTTGGTGAGAGGAAATCGCGTCGACTGATGCCGCGCGAGTGCGAATGTGGAGGGAGAAAACGCCTTGACGGTGTGGCATGACTCGCACTGGCCGGCGTAAGGAGGTTGGTAGAACTGGCCGGCATGGGTGTCCGTATGGCAAGCGGCGCAGCGGGTGTCCGTGATCCGGTAGACCGTTGCTGCGGCCTGTGGCTTGTGACACTGATCGCAACGCACCGCGGCGTGTCGGCCGTCCAACGGATATCGGCTCTTGCGATGCTGCGCGGCGTTGAAGGTGGACGGTTTGAATCCTTCGACCCTGTGGCACGCAGAGCACTCGCCGCCGTCAGCTCGGTTGGCGAACTGATCCTTATGCGGACTCGGCCGGTGGCAATCCGCGCACCGGTCATGGGCGACTGGTTGTTTGAAATCGCTCTTCTTGTGGCAAGACTTGCAAGGCAGCGCGGCGTGCTTTCCCTGTAGCGGATATTTGGTGCGTGCGTGGTCGAACACGCTGGAAACGACAACGGGCTTCCAGCTTGGCTGGGAATGGCACGTCTTGCAGGTGGCTTGAAACGCACCCCGATGAGGATCGCTGTGACAGGGGGTGCAATCTTCAAACACCAGGCCTTGGTACTTGAGATAAGGTTTCACGTCGGCCACTTGCTGGTGGCACTTCTGGCATTCGACCTTCTCATGAGGCCCTTCGAGCGGAAAGCGGGACTTTTGATGGTCGAAGCTGAGGGCGTCGCGCCAACGGGAGAAATTGTGGCAGGTGTTGCACTTTGCGGAAAGTTGGCCGTGGTGCTGGTCGAGGTGGCATGATGTGCATTCCCGGCTCAGGCCAAGTAGAGTGCGGCTCCGATCCTTTACCAGGATATCCGAAGCAGCCTGGGCAGGAATGTGGGAGGATTGGTGACAGTCCCGGCACGGGAGAGCGGCATGCCGCTCTGCCAGGATGTACCCGGTTTTTCGATGATCGAAGTTCCGCTGAGGGGGATCCCAGTGAATCACGCCAAAATTCCTGCCGTTGTGCTCGGAATGGCATTTGATGCAAGCCAGACCGCTTCTCTCCTGGCCGACCAGAGTGGAGTGCAGCCCTCGCCCCTCGTCTAGTCGCTGCCGGATTTCGCGGTGGCAGTCCAGGCATTTGAACACCAGAGACCGCTGGCCTATTTCGTGGCAGTCGATGCAGTGGGCCGCGCCGTCGAGGGAGCTGTGGGCCTGCGACAGCACACCGGGAGAAAGCTGGGCGCCGGCCGGGACGCTTGCCATGAGCATGATCGCGATCACGATGCTGCTGTATCTAAAAACGGCAGACACGATTCCAGTTGTGCCGCATTCTGGCACAGTTCAGGGCTTCCTTTCCTGCCAGCACCCTGGACCGTGGCACACAGGCTCCTCGCAGCGTATGCAAGTCAGCAGCCTTATGCTGCCAAACAGCGGGTCACAAGCAGCGTTTGTTGTTTCCTGGGGGCTACACCCGATTTCGTCTTTGAGGACGTTGAATAGCCCACTCAATCACAATGGCTGAACTCTATCAGAGATCGGTACCGCCCCAGTGTGTCGCGCATCACACAAAACCGAAGAAGCATATATGCCCGCCGATCGGGCCCCGCCGCCCGCCACGCGCCGCAAAGAGGCGCCATGGAATGACAGCCCGCTTGCCCACTTTTGCATCACATCCAATCGCCCCCGCGATGCGCTTTCCAGAGGCGGAACCTCAGAACCATCATGCGACGAATGTGCAGTGGGCATTGGGATGGACTGGATGTGAAATCCAGCGGTGCGGCACAGCCAAGCGGTGTCCGGCCGGCGGCGTTAGATGCAAATCTGGCCGGCGCCACGGCCGAGGAATCTGCCGATAACGGCTGCGGCAGACACGCCGCGTGCATGGAGAGCTTCCACGAGTGCGGCAGCTCTTTCGGGCGCGACCGCAATCAACAAACCTCCGGAAGTCTGTGCGTCGGCAAGGATGAGCATGTCGGCGCGCGACCGCTCGCGGGCCCAGCTCACATGAGGGGAAAAGTGCTCAAGATTATCCAGGGTGGCGCCGGGCGCGATATCGGCCTCCGCGAGTTCGCGAACGCCCTCCAGCAGCGGCACGGCCGGGAGATCCAACTCGGCGTCAAGACCGGCGCCGGCACACATCTCCCTCAGATGCCCGAGCAGCCCGAATCCGGTCACATCGGTGCAGGCATGTACCTTTTCCTCGACCATGACTTCGGCTGCCGCGCGGTTAAGCGAGCGCATCGTCCTGAAGGCCAGGTCGATCAGCCCGGGATCGGCGGCATCGCGCCGGGCGGCGGCGGCCACGATTCCTGTGCCGAGCGGCTTGGTGAGCACGAGCGCGTCCCGTGGATGCGCTCCGGCGTTTGTGATAATGCGATCAGGCCGCACGATGCCGGTTACCGCCAGTCCGAACTTTGGTTCGGGATCCTCGATGCTGTGGCCACCGATGATGTCGATGCCTGCCTCGCGTGCCGCGTCTGCGGCGCCGCGCAGGATCTGCTGCAGGACGTCAAGGGGGAGCCGGTTTGTGGGGAATGCGACAATACTCAGCGCGAACAGCGGCCGGGCGCCCATGGCGTAGATGTCGCTGAGCGAGTTGCTGGCGCTGATGGCGCCGAAGAGGCGGGGATCATCCGCTATCGGCGTGAAGAAGTCGACGGTCTGGACCACGGCGAGGTCCTCGCCGAGCCGGTACACGGCAGCATCGTCGGAGGTGGCGGTGCCTACGAGAATGGCAGGATCCACGGGCGCAGGCAAAGCGCGCAGTACTTGCTCGAGTTCCTTTGGGCGCAGCTTGCAGGCGCAGCCCATACCGTGGCTGAAGCGCGTCAACCGGATCGTCCCTCCACTCTCGATGACGGACGGGGCGCTATCGTTGCGCATCAGGCGTCGTGCAGCTGCCACAACGATGCCGACGGCAGCGTCGATCTCCTCCGCAGTCGTGCTGCGACCCACAGAGAACCTCACGGTGCCCATGGCATACTCCAACGGGATTTTCATGGCCTCCAGCACTGAGGACACCGTTACCCCCTGGGCGTGACAGGCCGCGCCCGCCGAGGCTGCCACTCGATCACCGATCTCAGCCAGCAGGGTTGCGGCATCGATGCCTCGAAAACTGACGCTGAGGGTGTTCGGCAGCCCTTCGTCCGGGTCACCGTTGCGGCGGAGCGAATCCAGGCCCTGTTCCAACCCGTGCCAGAGGCGATCCCTCATTGCCCGGCAATGGGCCATGGTGCCGTCCAAACGCTCGGCGCAAAGCTCGCATGCCTTGCCCAGCCCGACGATGCCCAGCACGTTCTCGGTGCCGGCACGCCGGCCCAGTTCGTGGGCTGCTCCGTGGATCAACTGCGGCAGGCGGATCCCTGAACGCATGTAGAGCGCGCCGACTCCCTTGGGGGCATAGAGCTTATGCCCGGCGATAGTCAGGAAGTCGATGCCAAGATCATCCACGCGCACGGGTATCTTGCCGACCGACTGGGCGGCATCTGTGTGCACCAGCGCGCCCTGCCGGTGCGCAATATCCACGATCCGCGCGATCGGCTGGATCGTGCCCACTTCATTATTCGCGTGCATAATCGTGACGAGGATCGTTTCAGGGGTGAGGGCGCGGGCAACATCCTCAGGATCGACGCGCCCGGCACTATCCACAGGCAGGATGGTGATCTGATAGCCATCGGCCTCGAGCGCGCGGCACGGTTCGAGCACCGCGGGATGCTCGACGGCGGACGTGATGATATGACGCCCGCGAGATTTCAGAGCGGCGGCCACGCCCTTTATCGTCGTGTTGTTCGACTCAGAACCGCCACTGGTCAGGAGGATCTCCTCCGGATGGGCTCCAATCAGCCGTGCAACCTGAATGCGGGCGCGCTCCACTGCCAGCTTGGCCGCCGCGCCCAACGGGTGGGCACTCGACGGATTGCCGAAATGCTCATAAAGATAGGGGAGCATCGCATCGGCCACCTCGGGAGCGATTGGGGTCGTGGCGTTGAAATCGAGATAAATCGGAGCCTGGGACCGCTGGCGAATCCCATCCTCTTGGGCCGGTCGGGCCGCTTGCCGGTCTTGTTTCATAAACTGCACCTGCGTTTCTGCGAGCCGCAAGCCACACGAAAAATTCCACAGCGGGCGTCGCTTCCAAGCCACATCCTGTGGCTGCAGATTTGGATGAGCTTGCGTTCTCTCCCGGAATATTCCGGATTGTATAGTATTCCGGGAGCCATGATCGCAATTTCATATGAATGATAGCAGGCTTGAATCTATAATTGCGAGGTGGGAAATCCCGTGAACCCAGATATCAGCCGCCTTTCAACTAACTTGCCGCTCCGCCCCGGGCTTCGTGTGCCGTTCAGACGCAAATTCGTAGCTGGCTTCCTGGTAGCCTGCTTCTTCCTGTCGACGCTCCCGGCCCAGAGCCTGCGGGAACCTGAATTCATGGCCCAGGCCAGCCCGGGCTTCGACTGCATCTACAACCTGGATTATGATCAGGCGGAGCGGATCTTTCTCACACTGCGAAAGCAACATCCGCAGCATCCTGCGCCTCCGCTCTACTTGGGCGTCATTGCCTGGCTCAGAGAACTGTTTCGCCGGCAGGACCTGGACCTCGACCTGTTTCTCTCGCCGGCTTTTTTCACTAAGGAAACCAGCCAAGTCATGCCTCCGGAGCAACGCAAGGCATTTTTCGACTATCTCGATGAGTGCCGCAGCCTGGCGCAAGGGATTCTGGGCAAGAACCCCAAGAACACGGATGCGATCTATTTTCTCGGGGCGGCCCAGGGCATCCTGGGATCCTTCTCCATTACGATTGACCACAGCGTGCGCAAGGCGTTCAGTTTTGGCAACAAGGCCTACGATTATGACCGCCAGGTTCTCAAGCTCGACCCCAAGTATTACGACGCCTTCATGACCGTCGGTTTGTACCAGTACATCGTCGGCAGCATACCCTGGTACATAAAATGGCTCGCAACCCTCGTCGGATATCGCGGCACCAAGGAAGAAGGTTTCAAAGCCTTCGACCTCGCGGTCACCAAGGGCGAGTATGTAAGGACCGATGCCAAAATCCTCGAGATGGTTCTGCTCATGCATGAAGGGCAACCCAAGGATGCGCTCCGTGACGCGCAGGAACTGCATCGCGATTTTCCACGAAACTACATCTTTCAGATCAACATTGCTCAGATCCAGGAAAAGCTCGGCCAGGCCGATCAAGCCGTTTCCGAGTACCTCGAGGTTGTGCACCAGGCGGAAACAGGGAAGCCCAACTACAGCATGCTTCCCCTGGCGACCTTTCGCTACACCCTGGGGAACAAGCTCTTCAAGATGGGACGTTTGGCTGCTGCGGAAGATCAACTGCGGAAATCCATTGCGAATTCGAACACCCCGGAGCGGGAACAGGCCTTGTCGCAACTGCGGTTGGGACAGGTTTTGGATCTCCAGGGAAAGCGAGCCGAAGCAGTCCAGCGGTATCAGGCAGTGCTCAAGATGAAGGATGTTGATAATTCCCAGGATATGGCAAGGAAGTTCCTTCAGAGACCGTACCGCGGATAATAGCCACTAAAATTTTCGAAGGGAAGCTAACTCTTTCCGCGGGGATTGCATGGCCTCTGTTGAGCATGCGACAGCCGCGCCCTGTAGGTGTTTTCTGCGGCTAATGCCCGTGGTGCGCACGCCGATATGCTATCGTGGATATGAAAACATCGCCTCCTGAGTCCACTGTGGTCATGCCTTCGTCTCCGGAACGGCGCCGCAGCGTGGATCGTCGACAGCCGGCTGGCTTTCCGCCCCAGTTCAGCAGTCAGCGTCGCAGGCGCAGCAAGGGACGGCGCAAGACTGACCGCGGCGGGTACGTGGATATCTATGATCGAGGCAGCTGGAGCCTGGCTCTGGCCGTGCTGGGGCTCTCATTCCTGGACGCCATCCTGACCGTTCTCCAGATCCAGAGAGGATTTATCCAGGAAGCCAATCCGATCATGAATATGGTGATCGCGTGGGGAGGGATCTACGCTTTTTTCAGCCTCAAGGCTGCCATGACTGCTTTTGCTCTGGCGATCATCATTCTCCACAAGGAATGGGCGCTCGCCCGCTACATGGCGCGGGTCTGTCTCTGCTGCTACATATTGATCCTGTTCTACCATATGTATCTGGTGAGTGCTCACGGCGGCGTGACCGCCTTCCTCTGATCGCACTCTCCGGCCGGTCTTCCGGCCGGATTGCCCATTCCAGTGCCTAAACCGTGGTGAGTGCTTGAATTCCACGGAAGAAGAGGTTAGGCTCTAGTGCTTGTTTGACCATCTCGCTCTGGTTTAATCCGCATGAAGAAATTTGTTGCCGTCATCATGGGAATCGGTCTGGTGCATCGCCTCATGTTTTTGGGCACGCGCCAGCTCTGGACGGACGAACTCTTGCAGGCCCGCATCATCAAGTTCGCCTCGCCCGCGGAGATTCTGTCACGCCTGCGAGGGGGGATGGACCTGGCCTCGCCTCTCGACTTTTTCGTGCAGAGAGGGATGACACTTCTTCTGGGGGATTCCACCTGGGCCCTGCGCCTGCACGCCGCTATCTTCGGCACCCTCTCCATCTGGATTTTTTTCCGCCTCGCCCGCTTCCTGTTCGGCGATCGTGTGGCCCTCTACTCTACCACCCTGTTCACCTTCTTCCCGCTTGCCTACCATTACAGCCAGGAGGCAAGGCCTTACTCCCTGCTCATGTTTCTGTCGTTGCTCTCCTACGACCTGCTGCTGCGCCAGCTATACGATAAGGATCGGCCATGGCAGGGCTGGCTACCCATTGCCGGCGTATCTGCGCTGCTCCTCTACACGAGCTTTCTTGGAAGTCTGATTCTCGTCTCCCAGTTTGCCGGCCTGGTACTGGCAACGATTCAGAATCCGCGGCCGGGAGCGATCCAGGATCGGGAAGAAAATGGGACGCAGAGGTTCGAGTTTAGTCCCACCCGGTGGTCTCAAGTGGTGATGTACTCACTGACGGCTATGGCCGCCTTCGCGCTCTTTTACCCCTGGATGAGGTTTGTATGGGCCAAACCGCTCCTCGCTCCGGCTTCCGAGATTATGAATCCCAAGCTGGTCCTGAGGCTCATCAAGGAGTTGGGAGACAACAGTTATCCGGTGGCCGGCCTGCTTCTGATCGGAACCATCACGGGGGTCCGGGCGCTGCTCCGCCACGGCCGGCGCAAGTCGCTCATGTGGTTGCTGACATGGTTCTTCATCCCGATCCCAACCTTGCTCCTGATAGAGGTCTGGGCGGGATACTTCTTTGCCATCCGGCATATCCTTCATGCCACGCCACCCCTCCTGCTTATTATCGGTTATGGCCTGTCTTATGTGGGAGAAAGGCTCACGATCCTGCCGCATCTCCCCTATCAACTGAGCTCTCCGGCTATGGCTTTTGCGGGCCTGCTGGTACTCGGTTCAGTATGGATCGGCCAGATCCATGCACGCAGCGAACCCGCAGATTGGCTCGGCACGGCCACCTTTTTGAGCAACACCGTTCGAGAAGGGGATGCAGTGTCCGCCCCGGTGGTTTATCCTCTGCTTGAGTACTACTATCCCGGGTTGGAGCCTTTTCGCGTCGGTGATCTCGATCCCGGACGGGGCTCTCTGGCGGCTGAAGAGGTAAAGCGTCGCATCGTCGTCTGCTATGACAAATTGTGGCCGGACCCCTGCAGTTCCTTCCGACCTGCCGCGCTGAAAGATCCGGCCTGGATCAAGCGCCAGTTCACGAGCTTCACTGTGTTTCTGCGAGGGAAATAGGTCCCAGCACCCGGGATTCACCTGATCGCGGTGGTCCTTCTTCGTCGGCGCCGGCCCGATCCCACCTGTTGGCGAACGGGGCATATCACAGGCAGTGCAGCGGGCGCTTATCGGCCGTAATGAGCAGTTCCTTGGTTGTCATGCTCATCTCCTAAGCGCTTTTTCCCGATCTACCTTCCGCGCCGGCCTGCATTTGCGAGCGCCTGTTTCATCGCCTGGATACGCTCTTCGGAACCGACGAAGACCTCGTCGGGGAACCTGTAATACTGCAGGATGCCGTCCAGAATTACCGTGTTGATGTAGGTGTTGAGCCACATGCCGGCAAGGTATTGGAGGCGCAGGTTCCTGTCGGTGTTGATCTGCGCGTTTTTCATCCACTCCTGCAGGTCGGCCGCACGGCCGGCGTAAGTGGCGAGAAGGTCCACCGCGACACCCCCATCGTCGGGCCCCTGTGCCGGATTGGCCCCGACCATGCCGAATCCCACTTCAGTCAGCGACTCTCTCACCTGCCGATATTCGTCGCTGTCGAGTCGCTGCTGCAGTCTGTCAACGTCGATCTGGGTCGGCTCCGCCTGGCCCAAGAGAACGGCGTCGTATCCCTCGCCGTTCAAGTCATTGCTGAAAAGAATCCCGTTGGGGAAGACCTTGAAGAACGTACCGATGACGCTCTTTGCGGTGTCGGTGTTGCTCTCATACAGAGGTATCCACAGGCTCATCACGCCGCCTGGATTCAGATGATCTTTGCACATCTGGTAATACTCGATCGTGTTCAGTGCAGCGCAGCCTTTGACCCAGGGGTCGATCGGATCGGAGGTGATGATGTCGAATTTTGCGTCTTTGGGGAGGGTGCGGATGTAGTGCCGGCCGTCGTCGTAGGCGACCTGGACCTGTTTTCCTTGCACCATGTGGGGGTTTTCTTTGTCGATCCCGTCGACGATATGGTAGTTCTGAGCGCCGAACATCGGGGTCACGACTTTGGGAACCAACGGCTCTATATCGCAGATGATGATGCGTTTGATGTTGGGGTAGGGTACAAACGAGCCGGCCGTGACGCCGGCGCCGCAGGCCACCACCAATACGTCTTTCACATCGTCAGGATTCCTGCGAGCCAGAACCGAGAGATGTCCGAGCATTCGTTGGAGGCGCATGTCCTGCATTTCGCTGGAAGCCTGCACCTTGCCCGCGCCGTGGAAATAGCGCCAGCCCGAAGTCGATTTCGTAACGGCAACGGAGACGTTCATCCCCTCGCCGACATATGTGCAATAGCGGTACACCGGTCCGCTTCGGTCCACAGGCACATCTTTTTCAGCAACCACTCCGGGCACCGACTGCGAAACCCAGGTTGCGGAGAATCGGCCCCAGGCAACCGCCACCCATGGAACCTGGGCAAGGGCATTGACCAGGAAGCCGACAATCACCAGCGAGAGCAGCGTGAAGATGACCGCCCTGGGCGAAAATGCCAGAACAGGCGCGGGTTCTTTTTCCTGCGGCGCGCCTCGTCGAGCAGGGGTAAACAAGGGCGCGAGTGCGACGAGGGCTGACACCGCGGACAGAATAATCAACCATCGTTGGGCCCACTGCGTGCCGGCCATGGGGATGACGAGCATGCTGAACGCCAGCGAACCGACGATCGCTCCCACCGTATTGGCAGCATACACTCCGCCCACCATACGGCCCGGATCCTGGCCTCGCGATGCCACGGTCGCCAGCGCCAGGGGGAAGCTTGCGCCCCACAGCATTGCCGCCGGCAGCACCGCCCAGGCGGCGCGCAGGATATCAAGCTGGAAGGTGAGCCACGGCGCCCACTCCCCCGTCGAGAGGCTGGGATTGATCGGCCAGTAGGGCAGGGACCTGGCAATCATGAACGCTGCCCAGGCGACGGCGCCGGCGAGAAGCATCTGGCAGACACCCAGGGCAATACGCGGCCTCAGGAGTGTGCGTGACATCAGCGCACCCACGCTGCTGCCGATGCCGAGTCCGACCAGGAAAACCGCAAGAATGATCGAGAACGTGTAGACCGTCGCGCCGAGCATCAGCGACAACAGGCGCGTCCAGACAACCTCGGCACCCAATGCGCACAGGCCCGACATGGCGATCGTAAGATATGCAGCCCCGGCTCCCGGTGCGCGTCTGGTGCGGGATTGCTCCGGGTCGGTGGACATGACACGAGAGGATGTCCTCGAGGCCAGGAACAGAGCTACCGTTGTGACTGCAACATTGATAGCGACCGCAGCATAGGTGGCGGTGGGCATATCGTAAACCCGCAGCAGAAAGAAGCCCGCCAGCAGACACCCGAAAACGGCTCCGGCAATGTTCCCGCCGTAGAAGAAGCCCATCCAGGAAACACCTTCGGGCGTGGTTTCAACCCAGCGGGCGATGGCCGGAAGCGTCGCGCCCATCAGGAAGGTCGGGGGCAGCAGGCATACGGCTGCCACCAACCCTCGCATGGCCACGCCGTGCCCGAGGTAGTACGTATACAAATCCGCGATCAAGGGCATGCCGAACAGCTCCAGGATGCCGATGATCCCGATCCCCAGCTCGAGAAACGCATAGACCCGAAGCGGATGGACCTTGTCAGAGATCAGCCGCGGCAGCAGCAGGCTGCCCAGGCACATCCCGCCCATGAAGGTTCCCAGCAGCACGCCCAGTGAGATGCCGGACGAACCGATCACCAGTTGCAGCAGCTGCAACCAGACGATCTCGTAAATGAGGGCCGCACATCCGCTGCCAACAAACAGCACGAGCAGCCAGGGGAGATAGCGCCGCGAGGCGAGAGGGCTCGTCGATTGCTCGACGTTCAGTTTTGTCATGAGGTGATGGTAACTCCCGACGGTAGAACCCGATGTTAAATAAATGCAAAACTTCTGAGTGCGAACGATCTCATACCACATTTCCGAGGGAAGCGAAACCCCTTCGATCTCCAGCCGGCTGCGATAGGTCTCAGTGGCCCGGCGGAACCTGCAGGACGGGAGACTCGGCGTACCATGGCGGCAGCAAAAGAACCGCGGTTTATCCGGCATGCAGGGCGCGAGATTGTAAGCGCCTGTTTCCGACGGGCAACCGCAGCCCACTGCGCTGAATTGCAGGGCACGCGAGGGCTCCTAATCCCGCCGGTCGTCATCTTTCACGGCCCGCACTGACCACACAGGATACGGCGTGTGCGGGCCCTTCATTGCGTGCCAGAGGATCCGGTTGAGCAGATCTTCCGGGCACTGGTCCACGCGGTCCAACGGCAGGCGCGCCGAGGCATAAGCATATCGGCGCAGCAGTGGATCGGACACCCGCTTCGGATCAGGGTTCATCTGATCGAGCGGAATGTTGTTCTTCAACGCCACAAACGGTGTAAGGTCGGGCGTGTTCATGAAGCAATCCGACATCGGCGTAGCGGTGGCATCGAGCTGGTTCATCGGCGGCAGGCCGAGGACCAGCTCGATGGTGCGCAGCAGGCTGGTCTGGTTGTATTGCGTGCTGATGACCTGGCCGCGCCTGGTGTAGGGGCTGATGACGTAGGCCGTCGTGCGGTATCCGCTCACGTGGTCCCAGCCGGCCTGCGGATCGTCCTCAATGCCCAGGATGCAGGTCTCCCGCCAGAACCGGCTGTGGCTCAGAGCCTCGACGATCCGGCCAAAGGCAAGGTCGTTGTCGGCCACCTGTGCGGCCGGTGTGGGGGTGCCGGCCTTCGTTCCGCTGGTGTGATCGTTCGGCAGACAGATGATCACGAGGTTGGGGAACGTGCCGGTGCGCTCAAACTCTCCCAGTTCCTGGATGAATTGAGCCGCCCGAAACACGTCCGGCACGTCCATGTCCCACCCCACGGTGCTGGTCAAGGTATAGGGCCGAAGCGATTCGATGCCTGGTTCGCTCCAGAGCGCGATGGTGTCGGTGCCCGCGATGAATTCGCGGTAGTGGTCGAGGAAGTGCGGTTCGCCCTTGCGCGTTTTATCCTTCCAATTCTTCCGCGTGATAGCAAACTCGCCGTAGTTGCGCAGCGTGCGGCCGTGCGCCAGGGCATTGTCCCATATGAAGCCCGCGGGCGAGTATGCCAGCGCATCGACCTCATTGTCGGCCATGCCATCCGGATAACTGCGCGGGAATCCGGCAAAGGATTTCTCCATGTAGTCTGTGGCGATCGCCGTGTCGGCCCACTGGTGCCCGTCGGCGCTGAGGATGCCGGAGCAATAAGTATTGTCCAGCAGGACATAGTCGCGCACCATCTTGTGCTGGTTCGGAGTGATGCTCTCGCCGAAAACGCAGAGTTCCGGATCACCGTTGCCTTCCTGGACGTCGCCGAGCACCTGGTCGTAGGTGCGGTTCTCCTTGATAATGTAAACGACGTGTTGGAACACGCTCGGCTCGCCTGCGCGCTCGGGAACAGGCCGCGGCGGCTGGCCGGGACGTGGGGGCAGCGCGGCCTGCTTCAGCAGCGGGTAACGCATGTTTGACAGCGCGGTGCCGGTGTAAGTCACAAGGTTGGACAGCGACGTCAACGGCACCAGCGAGATCGAGCCGTGGTACTGGTATGAGTTGAATTCAGGTTCGCCATTCGACTTCCGCGGCCGGCCCCAGCTGAGGCCCTTGATGTTGGCGACGTAAAGCGAATTCCGTCCGGCGTCGTGCACAATGGCGCCGGGGAACCAACCGACAGGGATCAATCCAAGCAGCTTCGACCTGCCCGGATTGAAGCTGAAAACTGCGACGGCGTTCTGAGTGCTGTTGCATGCGAAGAGCTTTTTCCCTGACTTGTCGAAGGCCAGGGCGTCAGGTTGCGCGCCGAAAAGATCCGCCGGGTTCTGACGTGCGCAGATCGTCTCGACGACACGATCCGCCTGGGCGTCGATGACACTGAGTGTATCGCTGCCGGAGTTGGCTACCACGACATGGCGTCCGTCTGGAGACACCGCGATTGCCGATGCGTGCAGGCCGACGAGGATATCCCTTGCCTCTTGGGGTACGGCGGGGGCGGCCGCCGCGCTCCCAAGGTCGATGACCGAGACCGATCCTTCGTTCGCGATGTAGCGCAACGGATCCACGCGCACCAGAGTGCCCTGACCGGCGGGACCGGTGACGCTATCGACATCGGGGCGGCGGCCGCCCCAGTTGCTCACGTAGGCCTTGCCGCCCGCCAGCACGACGTCGTATGGTGCTACTCCGACATACCATGTGCGCAAGACCACCCCGGCCGCCACGTCCAATTCCAGCAAACGGTTTGACAGGTTGCCGCAAACGTACAGCCGCTTGCCATCAGGGGAGACCGCGAGGCCGGAAGGAATCTCTTCCTTGCGTCGCGGGGCAGCGGCGGCCGGAAGCGCTATAGCCGACTGTCCCGCGATGTTCCCGTCCTTGCGCACAGCAAATACTTCGATGCTGCCGTTTACGTTCGCCAGATAGAGACGGGACCCGTCCGGAGAGAAAATGAGACCCGTAAAACTGACTTGGCCCTGCTTGTCCGGCTCGGGAAGCGGCACTTTTTGCGCATCCGACGGCAAGGCCAGGCGTTGGCGTATTGTGCCCCTGACGGGATCGAGCACGATCAGTTCATGTGTCAGGCCGGCTGCGACTAGAAGTCTGCCATCCCTGCTGAGTGCCAGAGCTTGCGGCCTGAGTCCAGGCAAGTCGAACTGGATGCCGACCGGGGTGAGGATTTGATTCACCGGCGTGTAGAAGCGGTTGGGAGCGAGGCGGCCGACCGGTTCGCGGGGTGACTGCGGGTTCTTTTGCGCGCCGGCGAGTGGAATGCTCAAAGCAACAACCGCCAGCAGGCCAGCCCGCAGAACGGCCGCGCGTGAGTTAATTGATTTGCATCTTGGCATCGGGTGAAGTTAGACCATTCAACATGGAGGCAGCAAGCAATTTTGTTTTGTTGAGCACTCTGCCGGCTGTTGTTGGGTGAGGCAATGCAGCGTGCCGAACCCGAGCACGAGATCGACGGCGTGGATGCCGATCACGGGGCGGTCCCGGAAGAGTTCACTCAGAATGCCGAGCGCGATGCGGTCCTTCGGGTCGTTGAAAGTGGGCACGAGCACCGCCGCGTTGGAGATATAAAAGTTGGCATAGCTGGCCGGCATCCGGTCACCATCGAAAAAGACAGCTTCCGGCGTCGGCAGCGCCACAATCTCGGGCTTTGAGCCGTCCTCGAGTCTGAGATCCTGAATCCGCTCCCAGTTCTCTGCGAGCGAACGGTAATTGGCGTCTCCAGGATCATCTTCCTTAATGAGGATCAACGTGTTTGGGTTCACGAAGCGGCAGACATCATCGACGTGTCCGTGGGTGTCGTCGCCCGCCACGCCGCCGCCGAGCCAGAAGATATTGGTCACGCCGAGATTTTCCTTGAGCGCGATCTCGATGTCATTTCGGTCCAGTCCCGGATTCCGCACCTGCGTCGTCGAGTCGAGGTAGCATTCTGCCGTCGTCAGCAGGGTGCCGCGACCGTTGACATCGATGCCGCCTCCTTCCAGGACGAAACGGCGCCCCTGGGACCGTGCGTCGAACAGCCGCTTCGCCAGCCGTCTTGCTGCGGTTTCCGGCACACGGCGGTCCTTCTGCCAGTCGGGATATTTGGCCCAGGCGTTGAAGTGAAAATGGACGATCGCCGTCTCCGGCTTCCTGCTGTCGCGCCGCCGCACAAAAATGGGACCGCTGTCGCGCGTCCAACTGCGGTTGGTGGGGTGCACGATGAACTCCACGCGGCTCACATCGGCTCCGGCGCGCTTAAGGTGCCGTAGACCCAGTTTTTCCTCGGTTTTTGAATTGACCAGCATGCGCACGATTTCGCCCGGCACGATCCTGCGCACGATCTCGCCATAAACCCAGCGAATGGTGTCGAGCTTATCCGGCCAATCGGTGGGATTGTGCGGCCAGGCCAGCCAGGTAGCCTCGTGTGGTTCCCACTCCGCCGGCATCGAAAAACCAAGCGCCGCGGGTGCCGGATTCTTGATGGCATGTGCTTTCGGCATAGGCATCGATTGGAGGATAATGCGCCGCGCCCGAACTTGCCACGGATAATTTCACGGAACGCGCGAAGATAATTCTTGCGTTCCGCGAAATGCGCGGCAAGACCTTGCGCCTGCTTTTCCCGGCCGGTCAGCTGTGCTAGTCTAATCCCGCCCGGATCTTGTCGACAATGCGTGCCGCACCGGTCTTGCGTGCGCGAGAAAATGGATTGGAACTATGGCGAAAGCTCAAAAGACACAGCGGCGCTACCGTGAAGACCTTACGGAGATGCCGGACTGGATGAGAAAGAAGAAGTGCCCTCACCGGGACAAGTATATGTCGGGAAAACGCATCCTGCCCCAAAACCTTACGGGGAGGGAAAAGCTCGCTGACCTCGTGGATGAGGCTTTTCTCGCATACAACTCGGCGCGGTTGAAAGAGGGCTGCCAGCTGTTCGTTCAGAAGATGCTCGAGCCGGATGTGACCGTGGGGATGAGCCTCTCGGGCGCTCTCACTCCGGCAGGCCTCGGTTGCTCCTCCATCGTACCGCTCATCAAGGCCGGTTTCGTCGACTGGATCGTCTCCACCGGTGCAAACCTCTATCACGACCTCCATTTCGCTTTGAACTACCCTGTGCGCGTCGGCAGTTTCAAGATGGACGACACTGACCTGCGCAACAATGACATCGTCCGAGTGTATGACGTGCTGCTCGGATACAGCGACTGTCTGATGGCCACCGATGAGATCCTGCGCAGCATTCTCATCCAGCCGGAATTCCAGAAGGAAATGGGCTCCGCCGAGCTTCATCACCTGCTGGGCAAATATGCGGCCGAATGGGAACGCACGGCCGGCCTCAGAGACGTGTCCGTGCTGGCTGCCGCATATCGCGCAGGTGTTCCGTGCTACACGTCCTCGCCTGGTGATTCGACCATCGGCATGAATGTGGCCGGCGTGCAACTGCGCGGCAACAAGCTGCGTGTCAATCCGTCCATCGATGTCAACGAAACCACGGCCTTCGTGCTTGCAGCCAAACGCGCAGGGGGCAGGAGCGCTGTGGTCCTCTGGGGCGGCGGCAGTCCCAAAAACTTCATGCTCCAGACCGAACCCCAAATACAGGAGGTGCTCCGAATCAAGGAGTACGGCCAGGACTACTTCCTGCAAGTGACCGACGCCCGCCCCGACACGGGAGGTCTCAGCGGCGCCACGCCGAGCGAGGCCGTGAGCTGGGGAAAGGTGGATCCGGACCGTCTGCCCGATGCCGTGGTTTGCTATACCGACACCACGATCGCAATGCCGATCCTTACTCACTATGCGCTGGCAAAGCACAAGCCGCGAAAACCGCGGCGCCTTTACGACCAGCGCGCCAAAATGATGAAGGCTCTGACGAAGGAATATTTCCTCCACAACAAGGTGAAGATGATCGACGGTTCTGACCCGATTCTCGACTGAACGTGGGCGCCGGCGGCCCGGCGCCGCCCAGCGCTGCGATGATTCGGGCCCGGCCAGGCCTGAGATTGAAATATGTCTTATCTGCGGGGATGCAGGTCGCGTCGGCCGGCCGCGACCTTATTTCGGAGGCTGGCATGGCCACAATGAGACAGCTGCAAGCCATTGCCCAAGACGACGGCACACCTGTGGTGGTCATTGACCACGACATCATCCGCGCCAACTACGCGCAGTATAAAAAGCATCTGCCCAAGGTGCAGGCCTATTACGCCGTAAAGGCCAATCCCGTGCCGGAGATTGTGCGCACCCTTTATGAGGCCGGCGCCAGCTTCGATGTCGCCTCATTGCCGGAGTTCATGTTGGTGTACGAAAACATCAGGCACCTCCCCCCCAAGGAACAGCAGGACTTCATCTGGGACAAAATCATCTTCGCCAACACAACGAAAACCAAGGAAACGCTCCAAGCTCTCGACCAGTACAAACCGCTGGTCACCTACGACAACGTGAACGAGTTGCGCAAAATCAAACAATACGCGCCCCACGCCGGCGTGGTGCTGCGGCTGCGCGTACCGAACACCGGCTCGATGGTAGAGCTGTCGTCGAAGTTCGGCTGCGATCCCGGTGAAGCGGTGGACCTGATCCTGGAGGCATTCCGCATCGGATTGGAGGTCGAGGGACTGAGCTTCCACGTCGGCAGCCAGTGTACGAATTTCGAAAACTTCGTGCAGGCCCTGAATATGGCCGCCGCCGTGATGAAGGAAGCCAAGGCCCGCGGCCACGAGATCAAAATCCTCGACATCGGCGGCGGTTTTCCGGTGGCCTACGATCGGCATGTCAAGCCCTTCAGCGCGCTGGCAAGAGTGATCAACGCGGAAATCGATCGGTTGTTCCCGGAAGACATTCAAATCCTCGCCGAGCCCGGCCGGTTTTTCGTGGCCACAGCGGCCACGCTGGTCGCGCGGATCATCGGGAAAGCCGTCCGGGACGGCAAGACTTCTTACTTCATCGACGACAGCGTCTATCACACCTTTTCCGGCATCATCTTCGATCACTGCCAGTATCACCTCAAGGCGTTCACGAAGGGTAAGACCGAAATCTGCGCGGTTTTCGGGCAAACCTGCGACGGGCTCGACACCATTTCTCAGTCTGAAGAACTGCCTGACCTGGAGCTCGACGACCTGGTCTTCTCCGAAAACATAGGCGCCTACAGCAACGCTTCATCAACCTGGTTCAACGGTTTCTCGCCCGCGAAAGTGGTACACGTGAACCAGTAGGATATCGACTCCAGGCTATCCTGAAGATCGCGAGACCCACACGACCTGGCCTGAATGGTTCATGAAGTTGGACGGCAAAAGCTTCTGCGCACCGACAAGATCAAAACCGTCGGCGTCCAGAGATCTGTTTTGGGCAATCACTCATGAATAATCCGGTCTATCGGCGACTACGGATGGCAGTCATGCGCCAGGCGGATACCAGGATCAGTAAAATGGGGATGATGATGTTAAGGAATGCCCGCCACCATCCGTGCGGAGGATCGGCCAGTGCGCCCAGCAGCAGAACCACTCCCGTTGCCAAGATGAAAAGGTAAACAAAGCGTTCCCGATTATGCACCAGACATCCCTCTCTTTCGCCGGGACAGATCTGCGCCCGAGCGACGGCTCCTGTGTTTAATCCTCCTCCAGGTCAGCCCATTCTTTCCGCTCAAAAAACCATGCCGAAAGACCGACCAGGAGGAGCGCCGCCAGAGCAACCGGCAACGCTGCCGCACAGAGCAGGCCAATGTTGCCTGCGAGCGGGCCGGCCCGCTCCGTAAAGGCATTGAAATCCTGTTTGCCCAGGTATTTCTGTGCCCCATAGCCCAGGATCATGAGGCCGCAGAGCGTCCAGATAGCTGCCTGAATTGCGATTCGAGTGTCGAGTATCGTAAAAAGCGCCATGCTGATGCCGAGGAAGAACACTGCTGCGGTATTCGTCCACAGCACAAGCGCTGCCCTGGGCTGGGCGATTCCGATTCCCAAGGCCTGGCACCCGGCAGGTTCGAGGACAAGCGTGGTGTTGATCAGAATCAGGCAAAGCAGCATCGCGCCCAGGCATTTTGTGATCATGATGCGGAATCCGGAAACGGGCAGCAGTCTGAGCACTCGGAAAGTCCCTTTGATTTTCTCCTGGCCGATGAACCACTGCGCGAGCATCATCGGCGCGCTCACACCCAGATAGCCGAACACAAATCCGACGTACCCTGCACTATCCTTCCCTGACCCGGTGAGCAGGGCAAAGACGAGCGGCAGCGCCAGCGCGGATGCGGCAAGCCCGAATAATCCCCGGGCATGTTGTACGACATCTTTCCAAAACAGAGTCCGGATCACGGCATGCCTCCTTTCACGCCACCTGCAGGAATATCTCCTGCAGATTGGGGCGGCTTACCTCAATTGCGCCTGCTCCGAGGAGCGCGAGTTTCCGGGTCAGATATCCTGTTTCTTCCCTTGTAACGAACATGGCCCGGTTGGCGGCTATGGGATGTGCCGTGTTCTCAAACTCGCGCACCCAATCCACTTCCGCAGGCGGCGTGAACTCGACCTTGTGCCATGCCTCCAGAAAACGTCGTTTGGGTTCGTGACACCGCAGCACGCCGAGCTTGAGAATCGCGATCGAGTCCACCAAACGCTCGACCTCGTCCAGGTTGTGCGAGGAAATCATGACCGCCCCGGTCGCACCGGTGTCGATGACATGGCGCAAATCCTGCAGGAAATAAAATTTCATCACCGGGTCCAGTCCTGATGTCGGCTCATCGAGGATCAGCAGGCGGGGCTGTATTGCCAGAGCCTGGAGAAGGCCCAGTTTCTTTCGCATCCCCATAGACAGCTCTTTGATTTTCTTGCCCGAATCCAGTTCGTATCTGCT
Source organism: Terriglobia bacterium (assembly GCA_020072565.1). Classification (NCBI taxonomy): domain Bacteria; kingdom Pseudomonadati; phylum Acidobacteriota; class Terriglobia; species Terriglobia bacterium. Next base: position 98,104 of record JAIQGI010000013.1, on the reverse strand, counting down.
CATCAGATCCCGGCAGCGCCCGGCGTCCCAGTTCGGGTAGAACTTCGACGTGAACCGGAGGGCGGCATCGACCGTCATCCATTCGTAGAAGGCGAGCCTCTCGGGGACGTAGCCTACGAGGCCGCGAATCTTCTCCGACGAGATGTCCTGGCCGATGCCGGGCATCCGGACGCTGCCGGAGTCCCGACCGATCAAGTTCAGGATACACTTGAAAAGAGTAGTCTTGCCGGCGCCGTTCTGTCCGATCAGTCCGAGGATGTTGCCAGCCGGAACGGCCAGGTTCACATCCTGCAGCCTGAAACTGCCATAGAATTTCGAAACTGAGGATATCTCTGCTGCGAGGTTCATGGCTATGACTCGATTCCATATGTCTGTACAGCGTTAGCGGCAATTTTGAGGTGCGGCAGAACCGGCTTCCGAATTGGGCGTTGCTAGGCCCCCGGTGACGGTATGAGTCAAACCGGGCATTGTTATCGATGTATTTCGGTCCCGCCGCGGATCCGTCTTGGGAATTCCAGACTCCTGGACTGGCCTGGTCTAGTCAATGCATATGGCAGCTGCCACATGGGCGCCCACCGAGATCACAGCCGCGGAGCCCAAGCCGACGCTGACGCCTGCCACTCCGAGGGCGAGCACCCCGATGCCGATGCCGACCAGAATCCCGCATGCTCCAACATTGATTCCGCCGGCCAGCCCGGCTGCCTCTGAATCCGAGAGTAGCTGGGAAGAGTCGATCCATCCGGTGCCGTAGCCATACGAGGCGAGACTCACCAGAAGGATCACTGCCAGAGCCAGGCAGTTGATCTTGCCGAGAACTCCTTTGCTTTGATACCACCGATACATGGGAACCTCCTTTGCTGAATGAATACTTCACATCCTGCGGATATGCCGCTGCGCACGCAGGAATCCGCGCTAGAGCCCCAATGCGGTTGCGCATGCCTTGAGGGTTGTCGCCGTCAACAGCGCGGCGGCGGGAGCGCCCACGCCACTGGCATAGCCGCTCACCAGCAGGGTGAAGCCTATGCCGCAGCCAACGCCTGCGAAAAAGTCGCCCCACGCGCCGCCTCCCGCAATCGAGGCGGCGTCACGATCGGTCAAGGGGATCGAAGCGGATCCCTGAAGCAGGTTCGCGCCCGGGGCCGCGGAACACAGAATCAGCAACACCGACATGCTCAGCACAAGGCACAGTAGTTTCTTCATTTCTAAGACCTCCTTTTATGCATGTGAACGAGACTTGCAGTTGCCCGGAAGCGATCGAGGGACCGTCCCTCATTCCCCTGCCGAATCTGCGCTAGCTCGGAATCACAGGACTGCTGCAGCCGGGAAACTCTTTCGCTTCCGGTCTGCCCTTACTGTTTCGCGGAGAGGGTTTCTATTTCAGGCGAATTCGTGCTGAGGGACGGTATCGCCAGATTGCCGATACTGCAAAGGAAGATCTTGACTGAGGGATGGCAGAAACACGGGGCTCTGCTGTGCTGCGTGCCTCTGCGACACGACAGCGCCGCCGGCTACTTCCCCTGGTAGATCTGGCTCTTGAGGATGCCGACGTACGGGAGTGCGCGATAATGCTGATCGTAATCGAGACCGAATCCCACGACAAAGCGGTCAGGGATCTCGAAGCAGCGGTACTTCACAGGGATTTCGACGAGCCGCCGGGTGGGCTTGTCCAGGAAGGTGCAGACAGCCAGACTGCTCGGTTGACGTCCCGAGAGGATGTTGAGCAGATAGCGCAGCGTCAACCCGGTATCCACAATGTCTTCCACCACCAGCACGTCCTTGTCCAGGATGTCAAGGTCGAGATCCTTGGAAATGCGGACCACGCCCGGCAGCGCTCTGCCGGGTGAGAAGCTTGCTATGCCCAGAAAATCGATCTCGACCGGCACATCCAGCGACTCTGCCAGGTGCGAGAGAAAGAAGACCGCTCCCTTCAGAACTCCGACCAGCATCAACTGGCGCCCCTGATAATCCCGTGATATCTCCCCGGCGACCTCGCGGATGCGCTGATGAATCTGCTCGTGAGTAAATAATACCTTTTCCAGGTCTTCGTGCATGGGCTCGATCTAACCTCGCGTGCTCTTGGTGGCGTACTTGAACAGGAGGTCTTCAAAGTCCTTCTGGTAGAGAAGGCGGATTTTGATCTCGGGATAAAGCTCGAGCAGCCGCCTGACCTTCCTGTTCTTCTTGGTTACGAGCGACTGCTTCATGGTGGTGAGTTCGACATACAGGTCGCTGTCGGGGAGGTAGAAATCAGGGGAGAAGGCTTCGCTGATATTCCCCTTTTCGTCGTAACTCAGAGGGAAAGTACGTGGTTCGTACTGCCATTGAATACCGTAGAAGTCCAGCAGGCGCGCGAACACCATTTCGCTCGGATGGGCGAATTGCATCAAGGACTGGTTCTGCTCGATGGACAGCTTCGTGAGGGAGCGCACGAGGCGGATCTGGTTGCGCAAGCGCGCGCGCTCAGCGGCCTCATTGGATACCATCCCGAAGTCGGCCAGTTTCTTCTCCCGCGCTGCGAACATCACCTGTTCCACCGCTTGATTGATGTCGAAGCCGCCGGCGTTGAGGACGAGGTCGTAGCGCTCCGGCGTCTCGCTTGGGCGCCGGAAGGTGGAGTGGAGAAACCGCAGCGTGCGGCGGTAGTGCTCGTCGATGTCCTTGAGGGCTTGTTCAAATGAGACGCCCTTGTCCTGCATGATGTTGTGGACGCGAATGTCCCTTGCCGCAACCAGGCGCACGTGCATGGCGTTCGGGAAAGCACGGAAAATAAACTGGCCGCCGCACTCGAGCACAATCAGGTCTTCCAGCACCGCCATGTCAGTCAGGATTGCGGAAATCAGATTGGCGAAGAGCTTGCTGGAGTCTAGCTCCCGGGGTGTCTGGCCGATCTCCCCCGACAGCGAGTAATCGAGCTGATACCGCGTGCGGATGATCTCATCGACTTTGGCCGGAGTGACCAGGGAGAATCCGAGACGCTGGGCGAGTTCAGAGGCCAGGATCTCGCCGCGGGTGCCATACTGATAGGAAACCGTGATGATAGCCAAAGGTGTGCCGTCCCGACGGAGCGGATCGAATGAACCTCTAAAAAGAAAATAATACCGCAACGCGACGGGCGGCTGCAATCCAAACGAAGGCCGTCTTATATGTGAACCCCGCGAACAGACCATTTTTCTGTCGCGCATATTTCGTGCTCGACATAACGGCGCCACCAGAGGGCGTACGAGGCCTCGCGGCTTCGGCTGTGGCAGCGCTCAGTTGCAAGCATCTCGCGGTGGTGCTATAAGGTCAGGGGGCCATCGGAAGCTCGGGGCACAATGCGATTCGCGAATACTTCGCGGGGTTAGAGGTGAACGTGCCATTCCATGACTGGCCCAGAAGTGGACTTGCCGTGGAAGATCGGTTGTTCTCATGATCACCGGGCTCAGGCGCAGCGCGCTTTACATCCCCTGCGACCGCAGGAAGATGGTCGAGAAGTCCGTCGAGTATCCGGCGGACCTCCTTCTGCTCAATCTCGAGGATGGGATCGCGGCATCCAGCAAAGATACTGCGCGCGCCAACGCTGTTGGGGCGCTGAAGGCGCTGGACTTTGGCGCTCGTGAAGTAGTAGTGCGTATCAACAGCCTGGAGTCGGAAGCCGGAAGGTGCGATCTTGCGGCTGTTCTGCCCTGCCGCCCCGACGGCATATGCCTCCCCAAGATCGAAACGCCTGCGGCTGTGCGGGCGGCCGAAACCGCGATTCTGGAACTGGAATCCGGCCACGAGTCGCCTGAAGGAGGGGTGCGGCTCCACGCCATGATCGAGTCGGCCGCAGGGGTGTTGAGCGCGCGTGACATCGCCGCCTCATCGAGCCGGATGGCGTCGCTCATTTTCGGATCCGCCGACTACTGCGACGACGTACATTGCCAGCCTGGAGAGGATCGCATCGAATTGTGGTTCGCCCTGCAGATGGTTGTGGCCGGCGCACGCGCTGCTGCCGTCGACGCCATCGACGGGCCCTGTTTCGACATCAGTAACCAGGACCTGTTGCACCGGGAGGCCACCCAGGCGCGGCGCTTTGGTTTTGACGGTAAGAGCGCGCTCCATCCTGGACAGCTGGGCACCATCAACGGAGTATTCGATGTGACGCCGGAGGAAAGAATCTGGGCCGAAAAGGTGGTGGCCGAGTTGCAGGATGCCGAGAACAGAGGACGCGCATTGTCGACTCTCGAAGGGCACCTCATCGACAATCCGCACCGCAATGCGGCGCAACGCATACTTCGCCGCGCGCGGCTTTCACGAAAGTAACACGAAGCCATGCTTCACATGCGACCGATCGCCCTTCACTGTGCGTTTGCCGCCATTTTGTGTGTCGCCCTGGTAACGTCTGGCCTTGCGCAGGAACTGTCTGGAAAGGTGATTGATGAAAACGGTCTGGCCGTGGCCGGCGCCAAGGTCAGCCTGAATGGAGGCGGTTTGAAGGCGCCGCTGGCAGCCGTGAGCGATGATGCCGGGCGCTTCCAACTGCCTGCGGTGGAGCCCGGAACCTATGAGCTGAAGGCGGAGAAACCGGGCTACTACGCGACCATTTCGCGCGCGCTGCAAATCAAGGAACGCGCCACTTCCCTCGAGGTGGTTTTGAACCATCAGCAGGAATTCGAGGAAACGGTGAACGTGGTCTATTCCGCCCCCGTTGTCGATCGCCAGGAAGCATCCAAGGCAACGACGATCACAGCCGAGGAGATTGTCGACCTCCCGACGATCGCAACCCACGATTTTCACAACTCCCTGCCACTGATCCCGGGCATCGTCAAGGACAACAACGGGCGCATGCACATGAACGGCGGCAGGGAAAACCAGGCATTCTACAGCCTGGACGGCTTCAACATCACGAGCCCGGTATCCGGCATCCTCGAAAACCGGATCTCCGTGGATGCCATTCGTGCCCTGCGCATCGAAACCAGCCGCTACTCGGCCGAGTACGGCAAAGGCTCGGCAGGTGTAATGGCCCTCGAGTCGTCTCAGGGGGATGACCACTTCCGTCTTTCCTCCACCAACTTCCTGCCGTCCTTTTCGGTCAACGACGGATTGAAACTCAGCAACTGGAATCCACGCGCCACGATCTCGGGGCCGATCGTCAAGGGCCGGGCCTGGTACTACAACGCGCTCGATCTTCAATACGACCTGAACGTCATCAAGGAACTACCTCCGGGAGGAAATACCAACCACAGCTGGCAGGGAAGCAACCTGACGCGCATCCAGGTGAACCTGGCCGGCAAGAACATCCTCACCGGCGGATTGCTCTTCGACTTCCGGGACTCCCCGCACTTTGGTCTGAGCCCGCTGGACCCTGTGGAGACCACCCGCGGTCTGAGCGAGCACTTTTATTTCTTAAACCTCAAGGATCAGGCTTATTTCAGCGGAGGCTGGGTGCTGGAGACCGGCGTTGCCATGAATCAGATCAATACGCGGCAGCAGCCCCTCGGCAGACTCCCCTATGTCCTCAGTCCGCAGGGTCGATCTGGAAACTACTACCTGCAATCGGAAGGGAAAGTGGGCCGCACGCAGGCTCTTGCCTCGGTGATGGCTCCGTTGTGGGACTGGCACGGGCGCCACAGTTTCAAATTCGGTATCGACGCCAACCGGATCAGTTATCGGCAGTTTTCTGATCGCCGCCCCTTCGAGATCGCGGGCAGCACAGGAACGGTTTCCCGGCAGGTCAGCTTCCAGGGCAATCCGCGCTTCGGCCGGAACAGCTCCGAGTTCAGCGGATATTTTCAGGATAGCTGGATGCTCAACGATCAAGTTTTTGTGGAAGCCGGGATACGCTTCGACTGGGATCAGGTGCTGCGCCAGCGGCTCTGGTCACCGCGCCTGGCCTTCACCTGGGGCCCGGCGCGCTTTCCCGACTCCAAGTTTTCGGCAGGTATCGGTGTTTTTCATGATGCAACCAATCTCGCGATCCTGGCGCAAGCCCTCGATCAGGAGCGCTCGGATATTTTCTTCGACCAGTCAGGAGCCCCCGTGCCAGGGGGGCCCCTCGTCACGCGGTTTATGGTCGACGAGCGCGGCCTGAGAGCGCCATTTTACCTGAACTGGAGCGCGGGCTGGCAGCAAAAGCTGGGACGGGGCTTTTATTTAGACACCAATTTCATCCGCAAGAACGGGCGACACGGCTGGGCTTATGATCTCGGGCCTTCCATCCCATCACTCCCCACACAGTATGTCTACTACTTGGGCAGCGCACGACGGGACAGTTACTCTTACGTCGAGATCGAGCTCTCGCGCACCTTCAAAGGAAAGTATCCATGGCTTCTTTCCTACGCGCGCGCCAGCACGCGCACCACGCAGGTGATCAACTTCTCCCAGGATAATCCGATTTTTGCCCGGCAGGCTGGAGGGCCGCTCGACTGGGACACGCCCAACCGGCTCATTTCCTGGTCCGTCATCCCGCTTCCGCACTTCAAGAAGTATTCGCTGGCCTATTTTGCCGAGTGGCATACCGGCATGCCCTGGAGCCGGGTGAACCAGTTTCAGCAGCTTGTAGGCGAGCCAAATTCGCGCCGATTCCCCAACTACTTCAGTCTGAACCTGCATCTGGAGCGGCGCGTTCGCATCTGGCGCTCGGAGTGGGCCCTGCGTGCGGGCTTCAACAATATCACCGGCCATCTGAATCCGACCGTCGTCAACAACAACATCGATGCGATGGATTTCGGCCGCTTCAGCGGTTCCGAAGGACGGGTGTTCACGGGACGAATCCGCTTCCTGGGCAAAAACTGAGAAAACGGGAGTCAGGGCAAGGGCGTTATCAAAACCGCTGCTCTACTGAATGACAACTTCGGCATGATTCCATCGTCTGCCTGCGCTGAGTAACCTGGCTTTTATTCTGACTCCTGACTCTTCCTCTTCATGCGACGCGGGGAGCAATGCGGAAGATCACGGTGTGGCGCACGGTAGCCAGACAGCGCCGGCCGGCGAAAACGGCCACATCCAGGACGATGAAATGGTTGCCTCTGAGTTCGAATTTTTCGAGCACGCACCCTCGCGTTTCCACCGTGCACTCCTGCTCCTGGGCGTGGTAGTTCTGCACGGCGCTCGACACGTGAATCCAGGGAGGAAGATCATAGTTGGCGGTAAGAAGGAGGTTGGCCTGGGAAAGGAGCCATCCGGGATGCACGAGCTGTTGATAGATCTGGTGATGGTCGCGCACCGTCTTTTCGCAGTACTCCCAGTGAGTTTTGCGGTCGAACTCAGATGTGACCGCGGTCAGGCGCTCGCCTGCCTTCAGCGAGTGGAGCGAGATGGGGCGCTTCAATTCGCGCTGGCCTGGCGGATAGTCGTCGGGCGACGGTTCCGGAACAGGGGGATGGGTCGGCAGCCTGGCAACGCCGGTACCGCAGGCCATGCCCTGTGGATTCTCAGCACGGTATTCGATGCAAAGGGTGCCTTCCTTGGTCACGGAGGATATGTGACCGGCTACCCGGATCTCTTCTCCTTCGTAGGCCGGGTGGTGGAATGCGACCTCCGCGAAGCCATGCTCCAGCCAGTCCCTGCCCAGCGACTCCACCAGGCTGCGGGACATGTAGGCGTATATCGTCACGCCAGGCACCAGCCCGGCCTTGTAGCCATGGCGGCGGGCGTGGGTGTCATCGCAGATCAGGTTGCAGGCATCTGCACCGCTCTTGACTGCCTTCACTCGGTACTCGGGAAGCGGAGAACCTATGGCGTAGAGCATCGGGTCCAGATCTCCAAGGTGTGCAGGTCGGACAGCCAACTCCACGATCGATGGCTCAGGATACCACAAAGCCCGGCAGGCAGCATGCAGTTGGCAAGAAGCAGTGTGCAGTTTCTGCTCCAGACTGCCAACTGATTTTCGAGCGCTGGCCCCAAATGTCATAGTATCATTTTGCCGCCGGCAGATCTGGGTGTGAATTTTGACGGCAGGAGTCAGCCATGCAAGCGATGGAATTCCGGACTCTCGGTAAGACCGACCTGAAGGTCTCCCGCCTCGCGATGGGCGCCATGACATTTGGCGGCCAGGCACCCGAGGCTGAGGCGATCCTCATGGTCGACCGCTGCCTGGAACATGGAATCAATTTTTTCGATACCGCCAATGTCTACAACCAGGGGAAATCCGAGATTATTCTAGGGAAAGCGCTGCGCGGGCGGCGGCACAAAGCAGTGTTGGCTACCAAGGTGCGAGGCAAGATGGGGGAGGAACCGGACGATGCCGGCCTCAAGCGTCCCGCGATACGCCAAGCCATTGAGGCCAGCCTCAAACGCCTGGGCACGGAATACGTCGACCTCTACTACCTGCACGCTCCCGACTGGGATACGCGCATCGAAGAAACCCTCGACGCAATGGACGAGTTGGTGAGAGAAGGGAAAGTCCGTTACCCTGCGGTGTCCAACTACGCTTCGTGGCAGTTGGTTCAGATGCTCTGGTACTGTGAGAATCATGGTTTCGCTCCCCCGACCGTCTCTCAGCCCATGTACAACCTGCTGGCGCGGGGTATTGAGCAGGACTACCTGGCCTGCTGCAAGGAGTACGGTATTGCCGTCGTGGTTTACAATCCGCTCGCCGGTGGGCTTCTCACCGGAAAGCACCTGCAGGAGAAGCCGCCGGCTGCCGGCACGCGTTTTGACAGCAACAAGATATATCAGGACCGGTATTGGCATTCCTCCTACTTTGACGCCCAACATGAAGTGTCCGCGATCGCAAACCGGGCAGGGATGTCGACGATTGCACTCGCTTTTCGCTGGCTCCTGATGCAGCCGGCGGTTGATTCTGTGCTGCTCGGAGCCTCCGGTATCGGACAGCTCGAAGAAAACCTCAAGGCCTGCGAGGGCCCCGTGCTAACAGCTGACGTGCTCAAGGAATGCACTGTCGTCTGGGAAAAACTGCGCGGCGCCGCGCCAAAATACAACCGCTGAATGCAAGTGATGCGTTATGAGGTGCATGTAAGACATGAGGCTCCGGCGTTGCTCGGGACCGAGGTGACGGCCTGCGCCAGGCTGCTCGAAGCCGATGGCCGCAGGCTGCTGTTCGAAGTGCGAGTCCTGCAGGGAAACCAGGTGATCGGAGAGAGATTGCATCGTCGTAGCATCATAAAGGCGGCCGGGTAGATCAGATGCGCGAGTTCTGGGCACTGGCAGCTGCGTGGGTGTGGGGGCCGCCGACGATCATCCTGTTGATGGGCACCGGCATTTACCTTTCCTTCCGCCTCAGGTTTGCACACCTGCGAAAGTTCAAATGGGGCTGGCAATTCGCCTTCCAGAGTGCCGCCGCCCGGGCTGAAGCCCGGCAGGACGGCGCCGCACTCCAGGGCGACATCTCGCCCTGGCAGTCGATGATGACGATGCTCGCCGGCGCCATCGGAAACGGCAACATTGCCGGCGTGGCCACTGCCATTGCCATAGGCGGGCCGGGCGCCATTTTCTGGATGTGGGCCAGCGGCCTGTTTGCCATGGCGACCAAGTACAGCGAGGCAGTTCTCGGGCTGAAGTTGCGCGAGCGACTTCCGGACGGCAGCATGGCGGGCGGCCCCATGTACTACCTGAAGAATGGCGTCCGGTCGCCGGTGCTCGCATGGGTGTTTGCCTTTCTGGCCGGAATGGCCGCCATGACCACCGGGCCGCTGGCTCAAACCAACTCGATGGCATTGGTGCTCAACACCGAGTTTCAAATCCCGAGATGGCTCTCCGGGGCGGCCATCGCCGTGGGCGTCTGGCTGGTCGTCATCGGGGGCATCAAGAGCATCGCCCGCTTTGCCGAAAAGCTGGTCCCAGTCAAGGTGACCCTATACGTAGGCGGTTGTCTTTACGTCATCCTCGCGCACGCCCACCTGCTGCCCCAGACCGTGGCCCTGATTCTGGAGAGCGCCTTCACCCCGGCGGCCGCCATCGGCGGGTTCGTCGGAGCCCGTGTGATCGATGCGGCCCGGCTGGGCGCCGCGCGCGGACTCTATGCCAATGAAGCAGGGCTCGGGACTGCCGGCATGGCCTACGGCGCGGCCCGCAGCCGCAGCCCGGTGCGCCAGGGATTGATCGCAACGGTGGATGTTTTCGTCATCACCTTCATCACCTGCACGATGACTGCCCTCGTGGTCACCATCACAGGGAAGTGGACCAGCGGTGCCCTGAGCACCCCCTTGGTGGCGTCGGCCTTCAATACCAGCATCCCGGTCGCGGGAGGCTGGATGGTGGCCGTGAGCTCCTTTCTGTTTGGTTACTCCAATCTTGTGGGGTGGGCGTATTACGGGGAACTCTGCTTCGGGTACATTTTCCGGTCCAACGTCCTCAAGATCTACGCCTGGATCTATTGCGGTCTGATATTCGTGGGCGCCGTCACCGAGGTGAAGACCGTTTGGGACTATGCCGACACTATGAACGGCCTCCAGATTTTCCCCAACCTGATCGGGTTGCTTGTATTGGCGCCCCTGGTGGTATCTGCCACCCGCGGCTACTTCAACGGCGCGAAGGCAACCGGGAGCGGCGCGGTGCGCAGCCCGTAGGCTTTACGCCTGGGCTTCCGCGCGCTTGAAGAGCAGGCTGGCGGCATAGCCCACCGCGAAGGTGATGACGGTGCCGATGAGCACGTACCAGGTGTAGGGAATGGTGCTGAATTTCCACACCGCCAGCATCGTCGCGAGCCCTGTGGCCATGCCCACGATCGAGCCCTTTTCATTGGCCTCTTTCGTCAGCACGCCCAGGAGAAACACGCCCAGCATGCTGCCATACGTGATTCCCGCGATGGTCAGCCCCGCCTCGAGGACCGATTGGACCTTGCGCGACATCACCGCAAGCCCGACCAGGACCACGCCCCAGAGCACGGTCATCCAGCGCGAAAAGCGCACCTGCTCGGCCGCAGTGGCGCCTTTCTTCAGGAACGGCCGATAGAAATCCACCACGGTCGTCGAGGCCAGCGAGTTGAGGGCGCTGCTCAAGTTGGACATGGCGGCGGCGAAAATCGCGGCGATCATGAGCCCGGACACGCCGTGCGGCAGGTGCCGGACAACAAAGGAAGGGAAGATGCGGTCGCGAACCGCCGGGACGGTTTCCTCCGGGTGATACAGAAAAAAGCTGAATAGCATGACGCCGACAATCAAAAAAAGCGCGAACTGGAAGAAGACGAGCAGGCCGCTGCCCAGGAGCGCCAGCCTGCTTTCGCGCTTGTTCCGGGCGGCGAGCAGGCGCTGCACGATCAACTGGTCCACGCCGTGGCTTGCCGTGTTGAGAAAGGCGCCGCCGATGACTCCGGCCCAGAAAGTGTAGGTGATGTGATAGTCGAAAGAGAAGTTCCACAGGACCATCTTGTGCCCGGCATTGGCCATGACGCCGGGCCAGCCGCCGGGGATCAAGCTCAGGATCACGAAGAACGAAACCAGCGTGCCGCCGATATAAATGAAGAGCTGGACCACATCGGTCCAGATGACGGCCGTGAGGCCCCCTTCGAACGTGTAAATCAGTGTCAGGGCCGATATGATCAGGATCGACCACACGTCCCCGGTTCCCAGCACGACACTGACTACGGTGGCGATGGCGAACACCCGCACGCCCTCCGCCAGCGCCCTCGTGATCAGGAACATGCTGGCCGTGGCATGCTTGATCGTGGACCCGAAGCGCCGCTGCATGAGTTCGTAGGCGGTGTACATCTGCCCCTTAAAATAGGCCGGGATCAGGACCAGGCAGATGAACACGCGTCCGACCAGATAGCCCATCACCAGCTGGAGGAACGAGAGGTCCCCGCCGAAAGCAATGGCCGGAGTGCCGATGATGGTGAGCGTACTGGTTTCCGTTGCCACGATCGACAGGGACAGAGCCCAGGCAGGGATATCCTGGCCTCCGAGAAAATAAGTGTGCAGAGACCGCTGCTTTTTGCGGAAGCTGACGCCAAAAAGTGTGATCGCGGCCAGATAGAAGACGACAATGAGGCCGTCCAGCCAGTTGAGACGCAAGGCATCCCCCATTCGGGTGGGGTTCAGGAATAACTCAAATGGAATGCGATTGCAAGAGCCGGGAGGATGGACCCGCGATTCACACACGGCAGGCCAAAAGGAGCCACGAATGACACGGCGCAGCCTGGCGGCAACCCAAAAGTCTCAACGCAGAGTGCGCCGAGGGCGGAACATTGACCGTAGATAGACGCAGATGAACGCAGAATATGGAGGGACGAGCATGCAGCTTGACTGAGAGCCATTCTTGGCTGTCCCCTTTTCCCACCGGTATGCTATTATTTCCGGCGGATCTGCCGGCACCCGGCGAGGCCCGGCCCACGAGCACCAGCGCCGGTGGATTACCCATATCGAAATCAATTGAAGGAGCGCTTTATACCCCGTGAAAACATATATCAGATTGGCGGCTGTGGTTGCTGTAATCCTGTCAGCCAGTTATGTCGTGGCTCAGACCCAGGGTCAGGCGACTGGTCAGACCCAAACAAAAAAGCCCCCAACCCCGCCGGCTCAGGCGGCCAAACCTCCTGCCAAGGCGGCCGAGCCGGACGAGCCGATTCCTCCGGCGGCTCCTAATGCACTTTTCCCTGCAGTGGTCGCGCGCGTGAACGGCAAGCCCGTTCTGGGTAGGGATCTCGAGCAGCGCGTCCGCGCGGAGCTGGCCACCATCGGCAGCCCGGCCTGGAAGGACCTGCGTGATGACTACCGAAGTGAAGTCACGAGCCGCCAGCTGGCCCAGCTTGTGGGAGATGAGCTCCTGTACCAGAAAGCGATCGGCAGCGGCGTGGTGGCCACGCAGGCCGAAATCCAGGCGCAATTCGACCAGGTTGCCAAGACATATCCGAACGACGCCGCGCTGAACACCGATCTGGCAAACCGCGGGATGGATCGTAAGGCGCTCTCCCGGGAGCTGGCCAGGACCCTGGTGGTCGAGAAATACATTCGGGAGAATATCACCAAGAAGCTGGTCGTCACGCCGGCTGAGGTCTTGGATTACTACAACACCCACCCCGATGAGTTCAAGCATCCGGATATCATCCGGACCAGCCACATTCTGATCAGTGTGCCGGAAGGTGCCTCGGCCGAGCAGGACAAGATCGCCCAACAGCGTGCCGAAGCGCTCCTGGAACGCGCAAAAAAGGGGGAAGATTTCGCTAAGCTGGCCAAGGAAAACTCCATGGACCCCTCCGCCTCGCAGGGGGGCGATATCGGCGTGACCACCAACGGCGAACTCGCCCCCGAATATGAACAGGCGGCCGCCAGACTGAAGGTGGGCGAGGTCGGCGTTGTGAGGACATCGTTCGGCTATCACGTCATCAAGCTGACGGACAGGAAGACGGCGGGGACATCCACGCTAGATGAGGTTCGCGGCCAGCTCACCGAGTTTCTGAAAAACCAGAAAGAAGATGCCGAGGTGGCGAAACTGGTCAAGACTCTGCAGAGCCAGGCAAAGATCGAAGTGCTGATTACCGCCGGGTCTGTGGGATAAAGACCCGGATACTCACCAGCCGCACAAATGCGGTGAGTGCGTTTCATGGTTGCTGGTGCCGCAAGCGCGCGCGCCGGCTCGGGCGGTACGGATCTCGACGCGATCGATCACGTCACCCTCCAGCACGCCCTCGACCACATCCATGCCGCGGACGACTGCCGCGAAAACCGTGTAATCCGGATCCAGCCTGGGATTGTCGACCAGGTTGATGAAGATCTGGGCGTCGCCCGTGTCGCGCCCGCGGGTTGAAATGCCGACGGTGCCACGCGCATGCATGAGTCGTCCCAGTTCATCCCGCATATAGCGCGCATCCCCCATATACTCGTTGGCCCCGGGACTGCCTCCTTGAATGACGAAGTTGGGCTCGACCCGGTGAAACGTCAGTCCGGCGTAATATCCGGATCGCGCCAGCTGCACAAAACGCAACACGGTCGCAGGCGCGTCGGCGGAGAGCAAGTGCAACTCGAAACTCCCGCCGGTGCGCATCCTCACTATGGCCGTTGCGTTGGCGAGTGCTTCAATCTCGGCAAGCCGGGGAGCCGGACCCGGATCCAGTGCCCTGGTTACGGGAACATGCCGGGTGCCGGTCCAGGATGCCAGCACCTCGGCGGCCAGCGCAGCCACTCTGGGATCGAAATCGGCCAGATAGGGCTCCAGGGCAGTGGCATGCTCTGCGGATCCCAGCTCCCGCAGGCGCTGGAGGATGGCGATCCGTGGGTCGCGCGACGTGTCGCGGTGCTCCGCAGTCAGCCTGGCGAGAGAAGCAATGAGTGCCGTCACGGCACCGGCCTTGTCCGGCGCAGCTGTCAGGCCGCGCGCCGCCGTGCTGATCAGCTGATAGTCGCGCGCTGCGAGGGCTTGCAGATAAAGAGCGTCCGCTTCGTGACGCCGGTTGGTGATGAGCCCCCCAAGCGTTGCGGTCCTGACATTGTCGACCGGATCGCATGCCAGCTTCTCGAGTAGCATGTGGTCACGGGTGTTGGCGGCTGCCCGCGCCGCATAAGCCCGTACCTGCCACTGCGGATGTTCCGCGAAACGCGTCAACCTGGAGCGCGCGGCTTCAGGCGCAACCTTGGAGAGTGCGACAAGAGCGTGCGCAGGCGCGTGCCAGCCCCTGGCGACGGATTTCGCCGGCAGCTTGTCGGCGATCTGTGCCAGGGTGTCGACAACCATCTGGTGGGCAGGACACACGCCAGCGAGCAGATCGACAGCCTGCAACGCCACGAAAGGCGTTGGGTCCTTCACGGCCGCGAGAATCGGTCTGCAGCCCTCTGCGCGGCCACGGCGGCCGTAGGCCGCAAGTGCCTCGTAGCGGACTGTCGAAGAAGGATCCTTCAGGGAGCGGCTTATGATGGCATCGGCGCCACGGTCGTCAGTCGAAAGTGATGCCGCGCCCCGAACTGCCTGACGGCGCACCTGGACATCCCGGTCCTGGAGGACACGGGTGAGAAACGCAGCGTCCGCTTTTGCTGATGCCACCAGCGCCGCCAGCGCCAGCCGTCTCACCACATCTTCCTTTGCGGATGAGGCCAGTTCCTGCAGTCTTTCAACGGTTGCGGCCGCCGGAGGTGAGAGCTTGAGGCTCAGACGGACCAGTGACTCGATGCCTCTGGCCGCGCCGAGCAGCACGGCTGCAGGCGCGTCGTGCCCAGCTGCAGAGCGCGTCGCTGCGACCAATGCAGCTTCGGCGGCCCGGTAATCTCCTGCGGTCTGGTAGGGAAGGCGGCCGAGCACTTGGCATAAGGCAGCACGCACCTCTGCATCCCCCTCCCCCGCAAGCCGCTCGCGCAAATGTGCGCCCGCCTCGGCTGCCCGGAGCCGGTCAGCCAGGAGAGCGCGGCCATATGCAGTGGCGGCCTCGCAGCGCACCTCAGGCGACGGCGCGGCCAACAGCGGGCGAATGTGATCCGCCAGCTCGGGCCGCTCCAGACGGCCGAGAGCCCGCACCGCCAGGCACTGAATCGCGGGATCGCTGTTTCCGGCCGCGTCTGTAAGGACGGCAAGATCTGTCTCAGAGCGAGCACGGTTGTGCTCTGCGCTGAGGATCGCCTGACGCAAAGCCGCATCGGACGCGGCCGCGCGGCCGAGAGCCGGCAGGCTCATGACAGTGAACAGGAAGAGCGCCACCGCCCGGGTCGGGTCTGCGGCAGCGCGACGATGACTGACGCGTCGATCTCCACCCATCGGCTCACCTCGGTGCAGCGAATATCTTCGATCCATGCGATCCTCCGGGAACCTATTCTAGAACCGGGAGCCAGGAAATACACGAACTAGACGAGATGAGTTTTCGCGTCTTTTCCGCCCGTGGTGGCGCACGCCTGATGAACCGAAATATGGACAAAATCATCTAACTATCCAAACCGCAGGGAAAATGAAGATTGACGAATCTACGGGGTGTCATCTGTCATCGGTCGTTTTTATTCGAGGCCGTGCTCGCGAAGTTTGTCGTAGAGGAGCCTGCGGTTGATCTTCAGCAGTTGCGCGGCGCGGGTACGATTCCCCGCCGCGGTTGCCAGGGCGCGTTCGATCAGCCGGCGTTCGAGCTTGTGGACCGCCCCATGGAGCCCCTCTTCGAGGCTGAAGGCATCGAGGGGGTCGGCGGTAAGCGGTCCGGCGGCGAGCTTGACGTGTTCGGGCATGATCACTCCCGAGCGGCTGAGAATCAGGGCGCGCTCGAGGCAGTGTTCCAGTTCGCGCACGTTTCCAGGCCAGTCGTTCTGGTAGAGGACCCGGCGCGCCTCTTCGGAGATCGTGGGTGTCGGCAGCCTGAGGCGTGCTGCGCTGCGACGCAGCAGGACCTGTGCCAGTTCAAAGATGTCTTCGCGCCGCTCGCGCAGCGGGGGAATGACGATGGCAACCACATTCAGGCGATAATACAGATCCTCGCGGAAGCGTCCTTCGCGAACGGCGCCCTCGAGATCGCGGTTGGTGGCGGCGAGGACGCGGACATCGAGCGGAATGGTTATATTCGATCCGAGTCGTTCCACGCAGTGGTCCTGGAGCACACGCAACATTTTTGCCTGGGTTGAGGGGCTGAGGTCACCGATCTCGTCCAGAAAGATGGTCCCGCCATCCGCGAACTCGAACTTGCCGATACGACGCTGAGTGGCTCCGGTGAAAGCGCCCCGTTCATGCCCGAACAGTTCGGCCTCCAGGAGTGTTTCCGGGATCGACGCGCAATTGACCTTCACCATGTGCAGTGCGGCGCGCGGGCTGTGCCGATGAAGGGCGCGCGCGACCACCTCCTTTCCCGTTCCGGATTCGCCGCGGATCAGCACGGTCGAGTCGGTCGGTGCCGTCTGGCCGATCAGCTTGTACAGCTTCTGCATGGCAGGACTGCTGCCGACGATCTCGGACTCCTGGAGCGTGTCCTCCTCGATGCGGTAGGCCTCGAGCTCACGGATGCGGCGCCGGTTTTCAATGGCTCGCTGGAGCTGGATGCGCAGTTCGTCGAAATTCAGCGGCTTGATCAGATAGTCGAAAGCGCCGAGAGCCATCGCTTCGATGGCGACGGCGCTGGTGCCATAAGCAGTCATGATCAGGACGGCGGGGGGATTGGGATTCTCACGCAACTCGCGCAGCAGCACCAGGCCATCTTTGCCGGGCATGCGAATATCGATCAGTGCCGCCTCCACGGTCGTCGTAGTGAGGATTCGGGCGGCCTCATCTCCATCTGACGCGCAGATGACCTTGTATCCTTCATCCTCGAGCAGGGCGGAGAGCGACTCCCGCGCCTGCTTCTCGTCTTCGGCGATCAAAATGGGAACATCGTGTTTCAAAGCGGGCGACTCCTGTCGATCGGAAGCTGCAGGATGAAGTTCGTACCCGAAGGACCGGTTTCGAACTCGAGCACACCTCCGTGATTCGCCACGATCTCGCGCGACACGGCCAAGCCCAGTCCGCTGCCATTCGGCTTGGTGGTGTAGTAGGCGTCGAAAATGTGGGGCTTAGCCTCTTCCGCGATGCCGGGACCCTGGTCCGAAACCACGATGCGCAAACTCGAATCCTGGTGCGTCACTTCGACGGCGACCGTGCCGGCGGGGGGGGATGCGTCTATGGCGTTGAGAAGAAGATTGATCAGCACCTGCACGATCTGTGGGCCGTCGACATCCGCAGCCTGGCCCTCTTCGAGTCCCCGGATCGAGATGAGCACCCCTTTCTGCCGTGCGGGTTCCTGCACCATCTTGACCGCCTGTTCCGCCAGGGGCGCCAGCTTCTGGACCTGGCGATTGATCATGGCGGGACGGCCGAAAGCCAGGAGCCGCCCCACGATCATGTCAAGACGGTCAATCTCGCGCAGGGATTCCTGGATCTCATGGGAGACGGGCGCTCCCTTCTTCAGCCGCCGGTCGAGGAGCTGCAGTGTGAGCTTCATGGAGTTCAATGGATTGCGCACTTCGTGAGCCACGCCGGAGACTACCTTTCCAAGTGCGGCCAGCCGGTCCTGACGGCGCAGTTCGGCCTCGAGCGCCACGCGCCGTTCGGCCATGCCGTTGATGGCCATGGCAATTTGGCCCAAATCGCCCCTGATCATGGGCAGGCGATAGGTGAAGTCCTCCTCGAGTTTGTGCAGGCCGCGGCGGATGCCGGCCACGCCCGAGTGGAGCATGTACCAGATGGAGACGATCCCAAGCATGCCCAGGAGGGTAAAAAGAACCAGGGCGGCAAGCCACCAGCGCACGGTTTCCGCGATTGGTTCACGAGCCAACGAGATGCGTCTCGCCGTCCACGCGACCGCACCGCCGGATTTCGTGCGCCCGGCGGCCCAGACGACGTAATTGGTGTCGAACTGGTTTTCTTGGGATATGATCTCGTCGGTCGCAGCGGCGCGCGCGGCCAGGGATCGGATAAACTCCATTCTTGGACCCCTTGGGCGAGGTCTCGCAGCGGTCGTCTCGGAGGAACTGGCATAGCCCGACAGACGATCCTCCTTCACCAGATAGATGCCTCCGTCGACCCCCTCGAATGCCCGCAAGACTGTTTTTGCCATTCCGGTGAGAGAGAGATCCTGTGCTTCCGGGGGCATCTGCAGCAGATCGCTCCCGTAAGTGGTCCGCTCATCGTATTGAGTTCGGAGTTCCTGGCATGCGGCGATGCAAGTTTGTCGCGCATCCGCCCGCAGGGCGCCTTCCGTCGTCGTGATGATGTTGTTCACGATGAATGCCGCCAGTCCGAAGACGGCCAGGGAGGCGGCGGCGATGATTGCTGCTTGGGCGCGGAAACTCGCTGGGGCCGGCCAGAACATCTTTGCCTACTTGATCACAGGCGGATCGGGAATGCGCAGCGAGGCATGAGCAATGTTCTCCAAAGCCGCCACGATCATGGAAGACGCGTCTCCCAGCATCTGAGCCCTGTCATATTGGTGGGCATCGTAAGCGCTGCGCGCCTGCTGGTAGAGGCTGCGCGTGTAAGTTACGTACTGGTTTGCCAGCTTCTCCCCGCTCAGCTCGGCGAAATATCCCGCCTGTTGCACGCGGAAGTAGCAGCGCTGCAAAAATTCTGCGGCGTCGCGCTTATCATTATCGTCGATCTCGCCGGCTTTGCGAGACATAAAAATCCTCTCGCTGGCCCGGAGCAGGGCATCCATGGCACGCGCGAGCCGGTCAAACTGGAAGTTGTTTGCACGCGCCTGCCTGGTACGTTCCAACAACTCGCTTGCGCGAGCGTGCAGGAAAGTGGTTTCCGGACCGGGATCAGGAGCGTTCATCCTCCAGGCCAGCGTTTTGCTCAAGCGCTCCAACCGCTCCTGCTTGTCGCGCTCCGTCCAACCCTTGCCGTCCCGTCCGCCCTGATCCCACTGCCCTCTTTGACCTCGCGGCGGATCCTGAGAACCGGACTGCATTGCGATAGCACTGACCGCTGCAGCCAGCGCCAGCGCCGCTGCTGCCGTATTAATAAGAATTTTCATTTTCAGCACAGCCGCCTCGGAACAAAGACACCTGAGAATTCCGCACCCTGTGACCGCAGTGAATGACTCCTTGACCTGAAGAATGCCTGCAGCCCGAATCACTCCGACTCTCGATTCGGAAGCCCGAAACACCTGACATCACAGACCCATCCACAAAAGGGGAGCAATCCGTGTGCCATGAATGAACTTCTGTAAACTCAATGGCTTCAACGCAAGGGTCCTCCCGTACTGTGCGGTTTCTGTACACCTAGTGTGAAAGTCTTGCCCACCGTCGCGCAGTCGGGCAGCTCAGAGCCGCTCTCAATCATAGTGAGAGAGCAGTCTCTCATGCGCCCAGGAGCGCACCCTGCATGAGAATCGGGGCAATGTTGGGAGACATGAGGAGGGGAGCGGGGGCCCGACCGCTCCCGGCAAATTCTATTTTCGAAACACGCTTACGCGTGCCGGGGAACTTGGATCAAGTTCAGGGCCGTCCTTGAGAAATTGCTTGCCCAAGGTTGATGAAAATGAGCATCCAACTGTGATGAGAAATGACATCCTCCGGGTGAGCCTGCCGGCCTGACAATCCATCGAATTGTTCAACGTATGATTTCCAGCTGACCACGTTGAGACATCCCGGCGACCCGTGGCACCGTCGCCGCCGACCGGCATCTTTGTCCGCGAAGGGAGTTGCCTAAGGATGCCCAGGCCCGCGGAGCTCGACGAGGGATACAGGCTAACAATTGTCTTTTCAGATGATTACAAGGGAGCCAAGCCGGCCTTCTCTTGAATCGCCGCGGATCATTGCGGCGGGATATCCGTCGTCGGCATTGCAGTGGGGGTATTGGTGTTTGGGATGGCACGCGCCGCGCAAGATCAGACGACTGCGTCCGGCCCGGGTTTGTGCGAGGATTTTTTGCCCGATGGCACGAATCCTGCATAGAAGTATGTGCTGGCAGACAATCAGACGCTTTCTTAAATCATTTGACGGAGCATCGGTATGTTGCAAGAAACGATTTCCGCGAATCCCGATCCGGTATTGCCGGAGAATGGGCTCAGAGCATTAGAGAAGGCTTTCAGGGACTGCGAGGCCCGCCTGGGGAGGCCCGCTACCAATATGGAGGTTTGCGACGAGCTGGGATTGAGCCTGAGGGAGTTTTATGTCCTGCTCGATCTCCATAAGGGGATAGGCTTGGGCAGCATGAACGATTTTGAGCCGGCCGACGGGGACGCGGGTTTGGGGCCCAGAATCAAATATGTCCCGGACCCGGAGAAGGCGGAATCCTTCCGCGTCTGTTCCAAGTCCGGATTTCGCATTGCGATGGCTCACGCGCTCGAGGCACTGCCCAAGAATGAGAAACTGGTCGTTTCCCTCCACCACAACGAAGATCTTTCCATGCAAGAGATCGCCGAGATATTCGGAATCTCGGAACTGCGCGTTGCCCAGATTCATGCGACGGCCATGCTGCGAATTCGGGGAAAGCTCCAGGATCTCGATGAAGTCTGAACTGGAGATCGCCACAAAGTCGCCGGCCCTCCCGATCGGATAGGCCGGATCGGCTTCAGCTTGCAGTTTCCTGTGTGATCGTCACGTCCGTCCTCGTTTCCCACCGGCCTCGGTTGCTTTTCTGAACCCTTCTTGTGACAGACCCGTCTAATTGGGAGTATACTGCTTCGCGAAATTCCAGTTTCATCCAGATCTAATCAGCGGAAATTGTATGGAGGAAGGTGTAATGAAGAGCAAAACAATGGCGCTCCTGGTATTGCTCGGCCTGGCATTGGCGATCGGTGTGGCGGCCGCGCAGAAGAACAAACCTTGGACCGAATGGACCATGCAGGACGCCGAAAAGATACTTAATCAATCTGGCTGGGGGCAAACGCAAACCGAAACCGATACCACGGAAACCTACTTTACTCCCGGTGCCCGCCCTATCGACAGCCGGGGTGCCATGAACCAGGCTACCGGCGTGAATTACCGCATTCGTTTTCTTTCCGCAAAGCCCATTCGCCAGGCCTTTCTGCGAATACTGGAACTCAACCCGACCAAGTCCACCCCGCAGCAGACCGAGCTCATGCGCCAGTACGTTGACCGCAAATTCGAGAAGATTGTCGTTATCGCGGTCGATTACGATCAGCAGGGATTGGCCAAGGACGGTCGTTTCACCCAGCCTGTTTTCCAGGCTTTTGGCGTTGCCATCACCGCCACCATGAAGAACAACACGTATCTCGACATCAAAGGCGGCAAGCGCGTGTTCCTGCAAGAGTACCAGGCCCCGATCCCCGGTGAGGGCTTGGGGGCAAAGTTTATTTTCCCGCGCATCGTCGACGACAAACCCATCCTCGACGCCAAGACCGGCGACGTGCGCTTTTATGCTGAATTTCCGAAGGCGGCGGGCAACAACCAGCTGATCAAACTCGACATGCGCTTCAAGGTTAAAGATCTGATGTATGAGGGCATTCTCGAGTTCTAGCTCATTTTGGCTCCGCGAAAGAAATAAGGCACGAAGAGTGACGAATGATGCCTGCTTCATTTGTCACTCGTCATGCGTCATATTTGTAAAGTCCCAGTAATCGAGCCGCATTCCCCCATCGAATGCCCGCTTTCTGTTCCTCGGGGATGCTCAGCTTTTCGATGCTGGCGATCATCTGCGTCAGACTCCCGATCTGATGCGGATAATCGCTCCCAGCCACGAGGTGATCTGCACCGGCAAAATCAATCGCGAGCTGCAGGGCCGCCGGGTCAAAATTGACGGTGTCAAAATAGAACCGCTTCAAGTATTCGCTCGGCGGCTTGCTGATGTTTTTCCTGCACTCCTTGAATGCGGAGTGCCCCCGATCCAAACGTTCCGCCAGGTAGGGGATGGCTCCGCCGAGGTGGCAGAGGACCCACTGGATTCCGGGAAACCTTTCGGTGACGCCGCTGAAGACGAGTTTGGCCGCGGCGAGTGTAGTGTCGAAGGTGAAGCCGAGCAGAGGTGTGAGCCAGTATTCGGTCATGGCCTCGACCCCGACGGGAAAGGAGGGATGAATGTAGATCACCGCCTTCCTCCGGTCGGCGCGTTCGTAGAGAGGCCAGAAGCAGGGGTCGCTCAGAGCCACTCCATTGATGTTGCTGAAAACCATCACCCCCCTGAAGCCAAGATCGTCAAACGCGCGATCAAACTCGGCCGCCGAGGCCTCGGGTGCGTTCATGGGGAGCGTTGCCAGTGCCGCGAAGCGAGCGCCGCGTTCGTACACGATCCTGGCCATTGCGTCATTGACCATGCGGGCCAGCTCGACCGCACGGTCCGGCGTCTCCACATGGGTGCCCGGCGTGGTAAAACTCAGAATCTGCTTGGTCACACCTGCACGGCTCAGGGCGTCGGCACGATAGGAAATGTCCCGGTGCCCGGGCACAAGAATGTTGTAATCTCCGGGGTAGTGAACCAGTGGATTGCCTTCCGAGTCGAAGGTCACCCTTACGTTGCTGGGCCCGGCTTGGATGGCCTCGAGATACTCCGGCGGGTAAAAGTGGTTGTGAAAATCAATGAATGGCACTTGCCTGTCTCCTTTCTCTGTTGAATCTTGCCTGAAGGCAATAGGCGGGAAGTCCCAGCAGCACGAGAGACAATCCGGACAGGCTCTCGATCGGGCTGGATACAATCTGGTTGACGACTATGGCAAAAGAAGAAATCACAAAAAGCGCCGGCGTGACCGGATAGCCCCAGATGCCGTAGCCGCGTCTGATCCCAGGCCTGCGCCGGAGCACAAACAAACCGATGGCCATGAGTCCGAAGAAAACCCACTCCGTGTAGACAACGCGGGTGAACAGCGTCCGATAAGTTCCGGTGGCGACGAGAACAGAAGACCATACCGCTTGCAGCAGGATGGCCTTGTGAGGCGTGTGAAAGCGCGGATGGATCGCGCTCAGCCAGCGAAAGAGCAGGCCATCCTGGGCCATGGCATAGTAGACGCGGGGGCCGCAAAGTATGATGCCGCTCATCGCCCCGAATGTGGAGAACACGACCAACGCGGACATGAAGGCACCGCCGCCGAAGCCGACCAGGGCATTGGCGGCGTCGGCCGCGATTCTGGTCGATGATGCGACCGTGGAGAGCGGCAGCACGTACATATATACTGCGTTCAGTGCCAGATAGCACACCGTCACCAGAACTGTTCCGAGAATGAGAGCGCGCGGAATAATCTTCCGCGGATCGTGGGTCTCCTCGGAATTGTAGGTGACCATGTGCCAGCCGCCGAATGCAAACAGCCCCGCGATCATAGCCAGCAGAAAGCTGTTGGCGGAGACGCTGCCGAGGTTGCTGAGGTCTCCGGCTGCGAAATGAGCGGGCAGGCCGGCACCTCGGATAAAGCCGAAGGCGATGATGAAAGCAATGGCGGCCAGCTTGCCCGCCGTGAAGAGTGCCTGCAGGAGGCTCCCCTGTTTGATTCCGACATAGTTGACCGCCGAGAGCAGCAAGATGGCTGCGATGGCTACCCCCTTGACGTCCCCGGCACTCAGAGGCAGGAAATAGGCGGCATAGCGGGCGAAGACGACCGACACGGCAGCGATAATGCCCGAATGCATGCTCCAGAACATGGCCCAACCCCAGAGAAATCCGACCGCGGGGGAAAAGGCTTCACTCAGGTACACATAGACACCGCCGGAACGCGTAAAGATCGAAGCCAGTTCGGCGCACACGAGAGCGCCGAAGATCGTGAGCGTTCCCGAAACCAACCACACAAGAAATACGCCGCTAACGGAGGGTACTCGTCCGGTGATTTCCGAAGGTTGGACGAAAATCGAGGCACCGATGATGATGCCGACCACCATCGCAGTCGCCCGCGGAAGAGTGATTGCGCGCATGAGTTGGGGTGGGTTGAGAGGATTCATCCGATGTCTTGGTTTCCCGAGTGCCGTGAAGCAAGGCTTGTAACACAAATCAAAACCCGGAATCAATCTAACAGCAACGACGAAATACGCGAAACTCACGAAAGGGGGTTTGGTATGTTTCGCGGTTTCCGCGGTTCAACGGTCGTCCCATCTGGGAGTGCGGTGGGCGTGGAAGGCTCCGATTCCTTCTTTGCCGTCGTGGTTGGGAAACAGGCTGTTTCAATACAGGCGTTCGAGCCACGCACGGGGCTCGCCTGGAGCCTCGAGCTGCGCGCCACGTGCGGCGCGAGCGGCTTTCCTGAGCGAGAAGGCAGAAAGCGGCCGAAGATGTTAAGGAGTCCTATCAACCACGAAATACACGAAAGGGCATTCGTGTATTTCGTGGTTTGATTGTGGGCCGTTCCGGCGTTTCACTAGGAGGCAGCCTGGAACCGGTCGCCGACGGCTTTCCAGCTTGTGGCTTTCAGGAACGCTTCGATGTAATCCGCGCGCTTGAGCTGATAGTCGGTGATGAAGGCGTGCTCGAAGACATCCATGATCAGGAGTGGAGCGCAGCCCGCGAGATGACCGACGTCGTGTTCGTTGACCCAGACATTGAAGAGGTGCTTGCTGATGCTGTCGTAATACAGGACGGTCCAGCCGATACCGCGCATCGTCCCGGTGCCCTTGAAATCCTTCTCCCAGTTTTCCAGACTGCCGAATTCCTGCGCGATCCTGGTGGACAGCGGCGACCCTTTGTCGAGTTTCGACCCGCCCTTGATCATGTTCTCGAAATAGTATTCGTGCAGCCTCATGCCGTTGAATTCCCACCCGAACCTGCGGCTCAATTCTGCATACTCCGGGGTTGCGATCTTTCCTTCCTTCAGCAACGAGTCCAGGATTTCAGCCAGCTTGTTTGTGTTCGCCACATAGCCTTTATAGAGAGTGAAGTGGTTGTTCAACAGGGTGTTGCTGAACCCTTCGGTTCCCAGCAAATGCTCGAAATTCCTCGGTTCGTATTTCATCTTCGCCCCTCAACGATATTTGGATGCTTACGAGACAAACCAACCGTACCAGGAAATCGTAACCTGGAAAATGTGCTTTGGCTAGAGTGGAAGGAAAAATGTAATTTTGGAATCTGGATTTTGGATCGAAAGTCCGCCGACTTGGCAGTACGGGGTGACGACAGAATCGACGAACCTCAGTGTGCGAGCCGCAATCCAAAATCAACCGCTGGGCGGGCCGATCCAGACGGTCTGGATGTTCACGAACTCGCGGATGCCGAACTCGGAGAGTTCGCGGCCGTAGCCTGAGCGCTTGACGCCGCCGAAGGGGAGACGCGGGTCCGAAGCCACCATGCCGTTGATGAAAACCTGTCCTGCTTCGATTTCGCGGGCCAGGCGTCGCGCCCGCGCGAGATCGGACGTCCAAACAGCCGAGCCCAGGCCGTAAGGAGAACTGTTGGCAACCTGAACGGCTTCGTCCGCGTTGCGTACCCTCATCAGGGCCGCGACCGGGCCGAAAACCTCTTCGCAGGCCGCGGCAGCATCCAGAGGGACCTCCGAGATTACCGTCGGATGATAGAAATAGCCGCGCCCGCCGCAACGGCGGCCTCCGAGGAGCACCCGGGCGCCGCGTGCCACGGAATCGCGCACCTGGCGATCCAGATCATCCATCAGATCGCGGCGCGCCAGAGGGCCGACGCGGGTCTCACGATCCATTGGATCCCCGATCTTCAGCGCCTGGACTTCCGCGAGGAAGCGTTCCTGATACTCCTGCCACACTGCATCGACGACAATAAATCTCTTGGCGGCGATGCAGCTCTGGCCGGTGTTTTGATACCGCGCACGCACGCCGACGCGTGCTGCAACTGCGAGGTCAGCGTCCTCCAGAACAATAAATGGATCGGACCCACCCAGCTCGAGCACGGTCTTCTTGAAGACACGCCCGGCGCGGGAGGCCACCGAACTGCCGGCCGCCTCACTGCCGGTCAGCGTCACAGCCGCGATTTGCGGGGACTCAATCAAACCGGCAGTTGCCGCAGCCGGCACGAGCAGCGTGCGGAAAACTCCCGCCGGAAATCCGGCCTCGCGAAAGACCTCTTCAATGGCCAGTGCGCACTGTGGGACATTCGACGCATGCTTCAGAACAGCGGCATTACCCGCCATCAGTGCCGGGGCGGCAAATCGAAAAACCTGCCAGAAGGGGAAGTTCCACGGCATGATTGCCAACACCACCCCGAGCGGAGTGTACTGGATGTAGCTCTCGGCGGCATTCGAGGCACGAGATTCATCCTGAAGAAAGCGCTGCGAGTTCTCGGCATAGTAGTCGCAATTCCAGGCGCACTTTTCGACCTCGGCTTCGGCTTCGACGATCGGTTTGCCCATTTCTGCGGTCATGAGGGCCGCCAGGCGCGCGCCGTGCCCGCGCAGACCGGCGGCTGCACGCCGCATGAGGGCAGCGCGTTCCTCAAAGGGGGTCCTGCGCCAACTCCGGAAGCTCTGGGAGGCATCCTGCAGCGCCTGGTCGATATCCTCTTTGGAGTGAATCTGGAAGGACTTCAACACCTCTTCGGTTGCCGGGTTGATCGATTGCATGACTTCGCCCTCCTTTCAGAGTACGGTATTCTCCTCCAATATAACCGCAGAGGGAGCAGAGGGCGCAAAGAAATAGATCCCAGAGGCAAAGACAAAGATCATGGGAAGGGTGATTCCTTCCTGGTTACCACCTCTTTTTTCTCTGCGTTCTCTGCGCCCTCTGCGGTAAGGTTTTCATAGGCGCGGAAGGAATGCCGCGCCCGCCTCGGAAAGGTGCATATCCCGATCAGCTCGAGGCCTGATCTGATGTGGAAAGGAATCTCACCCTGATGAAACCGACCGCTACCGTTTCAACTGTTGCAGTTATCCTATGTGCATTGAGCAGTGCCTGGGCCCAATATACGGGTCCCGCGCCCCAGGGGCAAAGCATGATGTCCGGTGCTGCCTCACCGGACGGGCCGCAAAGCCAGCTGCTGGCAGGCGTTCCCTCCGGCACAGCCACAGCGAAGGTCCTGTCTCTGTCTCTCAAGGATGTTGTCGATCGAGGACTGAGGTACAACCTCGGCATCATCCTCGGCCAACAGAGTATCCGGGCCGCTCAGAGTTCGCGACTGCGCACGCTCAGCGATTTGCTTCCCCACGTGACGGTTCAGACTTCTGAGACCGTCGAGCAGGTGAATCTTGCCAGTGTCGGGTTCTCCGGCTTCCCGGGGATCCCGCAGATGGTCGGACCCTTCGGGGTGTTCGACATCAGGGCTTACGTATCCCAATCGCTGTTGGATTTGAGCAAGGTCAGTGAGCTCCAGGCAAGGACGGAGAATGTGAGAGCGACCCAGCACGCATATAAGAATACCCGTGATCTGGTGGCTCTCGCCTGTCTTCAGCTGTACATGCAGGCGGTGGCCGGCGGCAGCCGCGTCGAAGCCAATCAGGCCCAGCTCAAGACGGCGCAGGTGCTTTACGAACTTGCACTGAGCCGGCGCAGCGCGGGGCTGGTCCCCGGGATCGAAGTGCTGCGGGCGCAGGTCCAGATGCAGGCGCAGCAACAGCGTCTTATTGTGGCCCAGAACGACTTTGCCAAGCAGAAGCTCAATCTGGCGCAGGCCATCGGCTTGCCGCTGGGGCAGGAGTTTCAACTTACGGATCAGATCCCGTACACGCCGTTCGCCCCCATTGCCATCGAGGACGCTTTGCAGGATGCCTATCGCTATCGGGGCGACTACCAAAGCGCGATGGCACAGGTAAAGGAGGCGGAACGCTCGCGTGAGGCAGCAGTCCGTCAGAGAGCGCCGAGTATGGATCTGAATGCCAATTATGGCGATATCGGGCAGCGTCCCTTCAACTCGCACGGTAGTTTTCTCGTGGCGATGAGTCTGCGCATCCCTATTTTTCAAGGGAGGGAAACCGAGTCGAAGATTCTGGCTTCCGATGCCCAACTCGAACAGCAGAAGGCGGACCTTGAGAGTTTGCGCGCGCGCATTTACTATGAGATACGGACGGTGCTTCTTGATTTGAAGTCGTCCGAGGATCGGGTTCTGGTGGCCCAGAGCAGCCTCGACCTCGCCACCGAGCAGGTAACTCAGGCGCAGGATCGATTCGCTGCCGGCGTGGTGAGCAACATAGAGGTGGTTCAGGCGCAGGACGCTCTCGCGACGGCCACGGAGGACTATATCTCCAGTCTCTATGCACATAACATTGCCAAAGCCACTCTGGCCGAGGCGATGGGCATGGCCGAGAGCGGATATGAGAAGCTCTTGCGAGGCAAGTGAGGGAAAGACAAGTGGAGAACAGCTCCAGGGAAGACCTTGAAATGAAACAGCCGCTCCCTGTCGCGCCCCAAACGCCGGCGGCGCGGAATCGGGTGCAGGGCCATCTGTCCCTGAATCGCATTAACCGCTCAATGCTGCTCGCCGTTCTGGTTGTCGTTGCAGCCGGCTCCTGGTTGCTCTGGCACTACTATGCCTTGCGCGAAAGCACAGACGACGCGCTGATCGACGGCAATATCAGCCCGGTCGCCGCGCGCGTCAGCGGCACGGTTGTCGCCGTCAACGTGAGCGACAACCAGCTGGTGCAGGCCGGGACGGTCCTGGTGCAACTTGATCCCAGGGATTACCGGGTGGCGTTGGCGCAGGCCGAGGCGAACCTGGCGTCAGCGATCGCAACCTCGGAAGCTGCGCGCACGGGAGTGCCTGTCGAGTCGATTGCCACGGCGAGCCAGGTGAGCACCACCGAGGCCGCACTGCGGCTGGCAGAAGGAGGTGTCGCGGCAGCGGCGCGGGACGTCGACAGCGCACAGGCGCGACTCGATTCCGCCCGCGCACGGCAGCGCGAAGCTCAAGCGAATTACACCAGGGCTCAGCAGGATCTGGAGCGCTACAAGAAACTGATCGGCAAAGACGAGATCTCGCAGCAGCAGTACGACACGGCGGCGACGGCGGCGGCAGCGGCGCGCGCCGTGCGCGATTCGGCCGAGGCGCTGGTGGACGAGGCTGACAAGGCAGTCGGAGCTGCGGCGGCGCGACTGAACCAGGCCCAAAGCGTCGTGTCGGAGGCGCAGGCCGCAATCAGAGCGGCCAGCACCGCACCGCAACAAGTGCGCATCAGCAAGGCGCAGGCCAGCTCGGCCGATGCCAGGGTGCAGCAGGCCAGGGCGGCCGTGGAAGAGGCACAGCTTCATGTCGAATACACATCGGTCAAGGCTCCTGTCACGGGATGGGTCACCGGCAAAACGGTGCAGATCGGACAGGTGGTACAGGAAGGCCAGGGATTGCTGGCCATCGTTCCGCTCGAAGACATCTGGGTAACGGCTCAATACAAGGAGACGCAGCTGAAAAACATACGGCCGGGCCAGCGCGCGCAGATTCGTGTCGACGCTTACGGGCGCACGTACAATGGCTATGTCGACAGTATCGCGGCGGCGACCGGCGAACGTTTCAGCCTGCTGCCGCCCGAGAACGCGTCGGGCAACTTCGTCAAGGTTGTCCAGCGCGTACCGGTAAAAATCGCACTCGAGAAGGGGCAGGACCCGGAGCACCTCCTCCGCATCGGGCTGTCCGTGGAGCCAACCATCATAATCAGGTAGTCGAACCGAAAAACCGGGCCACGGGTGCCACAGGAGTTTTCTCCTGCGGGCAATCCTGGAAATCCGCGGTTGATTTGCATTTGAAAACGATGCGCAGCGAAATTCCGCAGGTGCCCACGCCGGTAAATCCCTGGATCATCGCCATCTCGGTGATGCTTGCGACCTTCATGGAGGTGCTCGACACCACGGTCGTGAACGTCTCGCTGCCGCACATTGCCGGCAGCATGTCCGCGTCGGTCGATGAGGCAACCTGGACTCTGACTTCCTACCTGGTTGCCAATGCGATCATCCTGCCGCTGACAGGCTGGCTGGCGAACTATCTCGGGCGCAAGCGACTGCTCATGATGGCGGTGACCGGCTTCACAGCCGCGTCATTTATGTGCGGTCTCGCCTGGAACCTGGCCTCACTCATCCTTTTTCGCGTCATCCAGGGAATGAGCGGCGGGGCATTGCAGCCCCTGTCGCAGGCTGTCCTGCTCGAAACTTTCCCGCCCCGGGAACGCGGCAAGGCGATGGGCTTCTGGGCGTTGGGGATCGTTGTGGCGCCCATTCTGGGCCCGGTCGTGGGCGGCTGGCTTACGGATAACTACACCTGGCGCTGGGTCTTCTATATCAACATTCCAGTCGGTCTGCTCTCGCTTTTGATGACGAAGACGTTCATCTTCGACCCGGCCTACATCCGGCGAAGCTCGGCACGCATCGACTTCTGGGGCATCGGTTTCCTCGCCGTCGGAATCGCCTCGCTGCAGGTCCTGCTCGACAAGGGACAGGAGCTGGACTGGTTCGGATCTGCAGCAATAAGGTACCTGACCCTGATCGCAGCCGTCGGCTTGATCGCTTTTGTCATACGCGAGCTCACCACTTCGGATCCAGTGGTCCGGCTGCGTGTTCTTAAGGTCGCGACCTATAGTGCGGGTGTGTTCCTCATGACCATGCTCGGTTTTGTCTTGTATGGAAGCCTGATACTGGTCCCGATCCTCCTGCAGACTCTCATGGGCTACCCTGCGCTCGAGGCCGGAATCGCCATGGCGCCGCGCGGCATGGGATCCTTTATCGCGAACCCGATTGTCGGCGTCATGGTCGGGCGCGTGGGGCCGCGCAAGCTGCTGGCGCTGGGACTGGCCGCGGGCGCGGCCACGCTTTTCTGGCTGGGCTCGGTCAATCTGAGCGCGGGATACTGGAGCTTCTTTTGGCCGCAGTTCATTCAAGGGGTCTCCCTCGCATTGCTGTTTGTTCCGCTGACGACTGTGACGATGAGTCCCATTCCCAAAGAGGAGATGGGGAACGCCACCAGCATATTCAACCTCATGCGCAACCTGGGCGGAAGCTTCGGCATCGCCACCGGTACTACGATATTGGATCGCCGCATTCAGAAAAACACCGACCTTCTCGGGAGGCACGTGAATGCCGGCGGTCCGCTGACAGAGTCGTTCCGCGCGCGCCTGCGCTCGGCGTTCATCATGCGCGGCATCGATCCGGCGGCCGCGAAGATCCGAGCCAATGCCGCCCTCTTCGGCATGGTACAGCGGCAGGCCGCCATGCTCTCCTTCATTTATGTCTTCCGCTTTCTGGGGCTCGTCTTTCTGTTGATGCTGCCGCTTGTGCTTATTATGAAGAGTCCGAAGCAGCGCGAGGAATCAGGCGATGCCGAGGCGCACTAATCCCCGAGCTCACGGATTTGAACCCGATAGCGATTTCCGCTGTGCTACGATAAGGAATTGCACGTTGGATTTGGATCTGATATCAGACCTGAGCGCCGATCTTCGTGAGCACACTTCCTGCCGCACCTCTCAGCCAGAAGCCCGGACCTCGCCGTGGAAGCATGTTTCGTGCGTTGCGACACCGCAATTTCCAGTTGTTCTTCGGCGGCCAGCTCATCTCTTTGGTTGGGACCTGGATGCAGATGCTGGCGCAAAGCTGGTTGGTCTATCGTTTGACCCATTCGGCAGCGCTGTTGGGAGAAGTCGGCTTTGCCTCTCAAATCCCGGTTCTGTTCCTGGGACCTGTGGCCGGCATATTTGCCGACCGCCACAGCCGCCAGCGGATCGTCATCGTCACCCAGACGCTGATGATGATCCAGGCGCTGGTCATGGCCGCACTGACCCTGACCCACACGATCAAGGTCTGGGAGATTTTCGTCCTGGCCTTGTTTCTGGGAATATGCAATGCCTTTGATATTCCTGCACGGCAGTCCTTCATCGTCGAGATGGTCGGCAGTGATGACCTGATGAACGCGATTGCCCTCAATTCCTCCACGTTCAACGCCGCCCGCAGCATCGGGCCGGCGGTTGCAGGGATCCTGGTCGGTGCGCTGGGCGAAGGAATGTGCTTTCTGCTCAACGGGCTAAGCTTCATCGCGGTGATCGCGGGCCTGTTGATGATGAGGATCGATCAGCTGGCGGTCCGGCGAGACCATGCCCCGAAACTCGAGCAGTTCAGGGAAGGCTTCGTCTATGTGCGCGGCAATACGGCAATCCGCACCCTCCTCCTGCTGCTCGGCATCGTGAGCCTGCTCGGCATGTCTTATACGGTGCTGATGCCCATCTTTGCGGACAAGGTGCTGCATAGCGGAGCCGGCGGCTTGGGGGAACTGTTGACCAGTGCCGGAGTCGGTGCTCTGATCGGAGCGCTCTGGCTGGCAAGGCGCCAACGGGTGCTGGGCCTGGACCGTGTCGTAGGCCGAGCCTGTGCAGGATTCGGCGCGAGCCTGATCCTGTTTTCGTTGTCCCGAATCCTCTGGCTCTCCTTGCTCCTGCTGGTGCCGGCGGGCTTTTTCATCATGACGCAACTGGCCTCGACCAATACGCTGATCCAGTCCACTGTCAGCAACACGATGCGTGGCCGCGTCATGGGAATCTACAGCATGATGTTCCTGGGCTTGGCGCCCTTCGGCAGCCTGATTGCAGGATTCATGGCCCAGCATCTCGGCGCCCCGGTTGCAGTTTTCTTCTGCGGTTCCGCTTCCATGATCGCCGCCGCAATCTTCTCGCTGAGACGCCCCGCCCTGCGGATCGACGATCACCTCATGCAATAATCGTATCCAAACCTCTGCACGCAGGTGACGCGGAGAAATTCACATCTTGCCTCAGCGCCCTCTGCGTGGAGATGTCTTAGATACACAGAATCTGGTGCGCGAAGGTTTCGAGGTCGACCGATTCGTAGATTGCGTCGAGCAGCGACGGGCCGTAGCGGGCCAGCAGGGGATACACCCCGAGCTCGCGCTCTTGCAGGTTCCCGTGCGGATAGCAACTGTTCAGCAGGCGTGAAACCTCAGCACGGAGGGCGCTGTTCCGTCGCATTTCGAAATTGTGAAACTTCGACTGCAGGGACGCTATGCGATGAAGGAGTTTGCGTCGTACGGTGTCGGCTGCCGATGCGAGCGACGCGTCTACAGCTGCCATGGCCGGCTTTACCTCCGCGATGCCCCGATCCGCGTCTCGGCGCAGCTCAGCCAGCAGGACTTCAAAGTGCGCGGGTTGCGCTTCCAGAATCTGCCGAATTACCCGGGCTTCTCCTTGAAAACAGTCCTCCAGGCGCATGGCGTGACGTTCCATGGCCGTGCAGATCTGCGCACTGAGGACTGTAAAGCTGCTCCGCGGCCAAATAAGCGGCATCGGCCGGCCGTAGAACCGGTAGAGAGGCTCGACCTGTGCGAAATAGGAGACCTCGGCAGGGCCGCCGACGTAAGCCACAGTCGGGAAGAGGCGATCCTGCACCACCGGTCGCAGGAGCACATTCGGGCTGAAGCGATCAGGCTCGTCTTCTGTGAGCAGCAACAATTCTTCGATCGTGAAACGCCTGCCGGCGTCTTTGAGCACGAAGCCGTCGTCCCCTGTGACCAGGAGCCTGCGCCCGCCTTCATCCTGGAGGAACACGAGCGTTGAGCGCGGGAGCACAGCGACCTGCGGCTCAAGGCCGGCACCTTTCAGCGCGCGGCTCCGTTCCATAAGCTCCGTGCGCAGTTTCCGGGCTTCCACCAGGGCCTTCCTAATCATCGGTGCCGCGAGCCTCTTGGCGCCCGGGTCTCGGGAGTCGAATAGAATCAAGCCCCTCCCCCGGAAGAGCTGGGCCATGAGCCGGCCAAAAGCCTCGGCAAAAGTGTCCCCCGGCCGGCAAGACGACGCCAACTGGGCCCTGATCTCACTGCTCCAGTCGCCGGAGAAGGAAGCTGAATACGCGTCCACCACCTGCCTGACGGTTTCAGGGAGCCGGATGGCTCCGACCGGATGAGGAGGCAATTCAGTGGTGCTGAAGAGCAGTTCCCTGGAATCGAGCGTGCGAGTATGGTGATCAGAATCCTGGATAGTGAGGCGTGTGGTCTCGGCCAGGTCGTGATCATCGGATGCCATCCAGAAGACGGCGACGGAGTTGAACCCCTTGTGGCGCAGCTCCGCGCTCAGGCGGAGAGCGGTGAGCGCCTTGTAGACTGTAAGAATGGGACCCGTAAAAAGGCCCACCTGCTGGCCCGTCAAGACGGCGACGCAGTCTGTGCTTTCCAGCTCCGCGATCGAATGCCGGACCGTGTCATCGCTGCCGAAGGCCTCATTCTGGCTCCTGAGGATCTCAGCCATCTCGCGCCTGGGAAACTCGCTTTGACGCGCCTCACGCGCTGTTTCGGTCAGGGCTGCAGGGGTTGGAGGCTGCCGATAAAAGGCCAGAACATCCGGCGATGCCTCCAGGTACTTCAGAAATGCCGCGGGCTGGCGCGGAATCTTTCGGAATGGCAGGCTCTTCGCGAATGGGGAACGATCCATGATATCAGCTTCCCAAGACTCCACCCCTTAAAGCAAGAGCTCACTGATGAGTGATAAGTCATGAGTAAAGAGTCTTATTTCTCATCACTTATGACTGACCCTCATTGCCGAGTGCGGCGATCAGGCGCTTCAGATCTGCTGCTCGATCTTTGGGACAGACAAGGACCTTGCCCTGAGCTTGGACAACGATCAGGTTGGATACGCCGAAGGTCGCAACGGTACCCGCATCCGAGTACGAAACGCAGTCTCCGGCCTCAAGGGCAAGATTCGGACCGATGGCGACGTTGCCGGCGGCGTCGTGTGGCAGCGCCCGTTCCAGGGCGCCCCAGTTGCCGATGTCATCCCAAACGAACTCGGCCGGTACCAGGCGCAGCCCCGAAGCTTTTTCCATCACGCCGAAGTCGATCGAGATGCGCGGCAGTTCAGCGAAGGTTTGACGCGCCTCCGCACGGCCCTCTTCGCGTCCGATAAACGGGCGAAGAGCCTCCAGGCCCCGATACAACTCCGGCATGTGCTGCCGTAAAAGGTCGAGCAGGGTGCGGTTGCGCCAGAGAAAAATGCCGCTATTCCAATAGTAATTACCTGCCGCCACATACCCACGGGCGCGCGTCGCATCCGGCTTTTCCACGAAGCGGATGACCGGCAGGGCCTCGTTGCCGGACTCGGATATCTGCGTTTGGATATAGCCGTACCCAGTCTCCGGCCTTCCGGGGCGGATGCCGAAAACCACGCCGGTGGCTCCGGGGAGAGCGTCGATCCCCTTTTGCAAGGTGCGGCGGTAGGCTGCGGCATCGGCGATATAGTGATCCGCAGGTATGGCGATCATGGTGCCGTCCGGCTCGTGCCGTTCGATGTGAAGCGCGCAATAACCGAGGCACGGCGCCGTGTCGCGGCCGACAGGTTCGACGATGAAGTTCTCCGGCGGGATCTGCGGCAGTTGCTCGCCGGCAATCCCTCTGTGTGCCTCGCCGATCGAAATAAGCATCCTCTCCGGCGGCAGCAACGGGAGGAGGCGATCGACAGTCTGTTGAATGAGAGTTTTAGGGCCGAGAAGCGGCATAAACGGCTTGGGGATGCATTCGGTGCTCAGCGGCCAGAAGCGTTCTCCCCGGCCTCCGGCCATGATGACGGCATAGACACTGGACATAGCGCTTTCCTCGAAATGCAATGACGACGGTCATTGTACGGGATGAACCGAGGCTTTGCCTATGTCAAACCTCCGTGTTGGTGACCTGGTCCCCAAAGCACGCAAGCCGGCTTGGGCCTTGTCCATTTCAAACCCAGATCGCTCAGCGCCAAGGCAGCGGCTGGCTGCCGCACTCCACGGACCGTGCCGCGCTCCTGAAGAATTTGCTAGAGATTTGGTCCCCGGCTATCGCACACTAGGCCCTGCCAGACAGGATTCACACGCATAACGGCACTTCATTCTAACTCGCTGGGAGGAACACATCGATGAAGCCACTACCAGGCAGGTGGGGCGGAATTGGATTCATCCTGGGGATCAGTCTCCTGCTCGGGGTTGCGCCGGTATCACCGGCACAGCAGGTTCCAATTTCGTTCAACGACTATCACGGCTATACCGGCTCGGTCGACTATCTAAAAAAAGTTGCCGCTGCCTACCCCAACATCACAGAGCTGATCGAGATCGGAAAGAGCAACAGGAATCGTCCCATTTATGTTCTGGTAGTCTCCAACATGAAGACCGGGACGACTATCGACAAGCAGGTCACGTTGCGCAACATGCGCAATGAACCAAACACTCAAAACGTGATTCCGATGAAGTCGTATCAGGGCAAGCCCGGAATCTGGATCGACGGCGGCATACACGGAAATGAGTTCACCGGTACGGAAGTCTGCCTGTATGCCGTAAACAAGCTCGTATCCAATTACGGGTCGGATGCGGAGATTACAAAGCTGATTGACGATAATTCATTTTATATCTGTCCCATCGTTAATCCCGATGGTGTGTTCAGCAGCGTAGAAGCCGGCATCCTGCAGCTCCAGAATTCAGCGGCTTCGGACGAGATTCCCGGGGGCCAGGCAAGCGCCCCCACCGCCAGGGACGTCAACGGGGACGGGATCATTTCGCAGTTCCGCTACAAGGATCCCAGAGGCCGCTATGTCATGTATGACGGAGATCCCCGAGTGATGGTGCCCCTGGCAGCGGGCGACAGTACGGCCAAAGAACGCTATTCGGTCGTCTGGGAAGGGCAGGCGAGGGCCAGTGAAGGCCAACGGCCTGAAGGGGCCCCAGAGGCAGGGGGAATCGACGTCAACCTCAATTTCCCGGAAGGCTGGTGGAGGGATGACGGCTTTCAGGGAGGCAGCGGCTACTATCCTTCCTCTTCCCCCGAGGCTCACGCGCTTCTCGAGTTCTTTACCAATCACACGAACATCCTGATGGTGCAGTCGTTGCATACCTCAGGCGGGTTCACTTACCGCCCGTTTGCGCGTTATCCCGATAGTCGGATGGCTCCCAAAGACATGGCCATATTTGACAGGGTCCTGGGCAGGAAGTACCTCGAGTTGACCGGCGAGGAGATCCCTGAAGCCTGGAAGACACCCGGCACCGAGGAGAGCCGGCCCGCAACAGTGGCCCAGCCGGGGCAAGCCCGGGGAGCTACGCGGCCTGCGGCCGCTGCGCGAGGTCCGCAAGGGTGGCGCCATCCTTACAACGAGGATCAGAGAAGCCCTTACGGTTACGGCCTCTTCCTCGATTGGGCGTACGGCGAGTTCGGAGCGTACGCTCTGAGCACCGAGCTCTGGAACTGGCAGAAAGACTCCAAGGGCCTCCCGGGCTACTCGGGTGAAAATGACCGAGGGCTTTGGGAAAGTGCTTACATCAAATATCAGGAGACGGCATTGGGAGGGAAAGCGTTCCTCCCTTGGAAGCAATTCAACCATCCTGGATTGGGCGAAGGCGAGATCGGCGGCTGGGTGGCTAAATACAGTCCCGGCAATGCCGTCCCGGGTCCCTCGCTCGCAGCCGTCTGTGAGACCCACTGGCAGTTCGAACTCTACAAGGCGAAGCTGCTGCCCCGCCTGGAGATCAGCGACGCGAAGGCAACCGTCCTTTACACCACCGACAATGCCAGCGACGCGAGGGTCGAGCAGCAGGGGGATACCTTCACCATCAAGAAGGGAAAGCCTGTGGGGAAATATAAGGTCGTCCAGGTGACGGCAACTGTAAAGAATATGGGCGAGCTTGCCACACAGATCGCCGGAGGGGCCCAGCTGCGAGGCAATCGCGAGGACGTGATCTGGCTGATCGGCGACCGGGACAAGATCCATTTTCTGGAGGGCACTCCGTGGACAAGACTCGGCATTCTCGAGGGAGTCATGAAGATTCCTGCCTACAGCGTTCCGGCTGCTGATGCGGGGGCGCCCGCGGGGCGAGGTGGCCGCGGCGGTGCTGGGGCGCCGGGTGCGCCTCCTCAGGGCAGAGGACGCGGGGCTGCTCCGGAACAACTGCAGGTTCGAGGCTCCGGCAACACTCGAGATATTTCCTGGCTCGTCGCAATCGAGGGCGACACGCCGCTCCAGGTTGTGTTGACGTCACAAAAGGGCGGTACCAGAGTCAAGGAACTTCCAATTAAATAGATCGGGGGCCCATCATGCGTACGAGAAAGCATTTCATATCGGTGCCGGTTCTTCTCCTGGTCGCCCTGGTGACGGTTATCGGGTTTAGTCCGGCGGTGGCGCAGAAAAAACTGCAGAACAGTCCCGGCGGCTACCATGGCGAACTTGACTTTCCCATCAGCTGGAAACACTACTACTCTTACGCCGAGTGGACGAAGATCATGCAGGACCTGGCGAAGCAGTATCCCCAGCTGGCCGATATCAGCAGCATCGGCAAGAGCCGAATGGGGCGGGACCAGTACCTGTTGACCATTACGGCGAAGTCCACAGGGAAGCCGGAAGAGAAAACGGCGATGTGGATCGACGGCGCCATTCACGGAAATGAGATCAATGGCATCACCTGCTCGTTGTATGCCGCCTGGTATCTCCTGACCCGCTACGATTATGACCCATACGTGTACGATCTGCTCAACACTCGAACTTTCTATGTCCTTCCCGGCCTGAACGTCGATGCCAACGACTCCTACGCCTCCTTTCCAAACACCGCCAACAACCCCCGTGAGCCCTACCGCATGGAGGACAACGACGGCGACGGCTTGTACGACGAGGACAGGACGGAAGATGTCGACGGTGACGGCGAGATTTCCGCAATGTGGATCGAGGATCCGGCCGGAGACTACAAGCTGTCAGCCGACCAGAGGCGGTTTGTTCGGATTACCGATCCGAGCGATGCGGCGAAGCGCTTCCGGCGCATGGGCGAGGAAGGCTACGACAATGACGGCGACGGGCGCATCAACGAGGACGACATCGGGGGGCCGGATCCCAACCGGAACTTCCCTTACGGATGGGACCTGAGTTCCAGTTGGCCGTACCCGTTGTCGGAGAGAGAAACCCGCAACGTGTTCGAATTCCAGCGCAGGCATCCCAACATCTTTGCGAGCTTCCATTTCCACAACACCGGCAGGCTGATCATGTTTGCCGCCCCACCGGACTCGCGTCCCGCCAATCAGACCCCGGAACAGCGGCAGCAGGCCGATGCCCGGATCGCGCAGCAGCTGCAGGAGATGCGCAAGACCAACAAGTACGCGCAGCTCTTCAGCCGGACCGTGGCGCCTGAGTATCAGACGGACATGGACACC
Source organism: Terriglobia bacterium (assembly GCA_020072565.1). Lineage (NCBI taxonomy): Bacteria > Pseudomonadati > Acidobacteriota > Terriglobia > Terriglobia bacterium. The sequence continues at coordinate 58,858 of JAIQGI010000013.1, read as the reverse complement.
CAGACTGCCATTGTCGCCCAGGGCGCACGTATACTCAAAGATTACACTCCGACCATCAGCGGCCTTTCCGGCCAAGCGCAAGCAAATTCGTATTACATGCTGGGCGCTTATTCCTATCTGATTGAATTGTGGGGCAGCGCCGTTTCTGAAGCCGACCTGAACAACGACGGCAGGGTCGATGATGACGAGTACATGAAGTGGATCGATACCGAGCTGACCGGGGAAGGCTGGATTACTCCTCACAAGTTCAACCATCCCGACTTGGGGGAAATCTGGATCGGCGGTACGGCCAAGAAACACGTGGACCGGACTCCGCCCGCCCGCTACATGGAAGGGGAGGCGCTCAAGCAGGCGAACTTCATTTTGTACTGTGCAAGCCAATTCCCCAGGGTGCAGGTCGACCGGATCCTGGTCACGCCTGCTACTGGAGATCTCTACTGGATTGACGTCACGGTCAAGAACGACCGTGTCTATCCGACTTCTTCGGACCGGGCGGTCCTGCTCAAAACGGCCGTGAACGACAGATTGACGGTCTCATCGTCGGACAACATCTCGATAGTGGAAATCCCCGCGGGCTCGCCGAGACTGGATGTGCTGAATGCGGCGAGCGCGGTTCCGGCCCTGGCCACGAAAGGAGCCGATTTCCGGCTGCGCGGCAAGGATGCCAGACGATATCGCTGCCTGGTGAAAATGTCGGGCAGCGAAGGCTGGATAGAGTTCAATACTGTTTCCAAATACGGCGGGAAAGACAAGAAGCGCATCACCATCAAGAATCAGTAATGGGGTCTCTTGGAGTGTGGCAACTTGCTGCCCCCTTTGGGTGAACGGCAAGGCGCGTGCAAGCTGGCACACTCCAGGGGCTCCCTCGCAAATTCGAGACCGTTCTCAAAGGGAGGTTCTCCATGAAAGGAAATCCAAAAGTCCTGGAAGCGCTCAATGAGGCGCTGAGTGAAGAGTTGACAGCGATCAATCAATACATCCTGCATTCGGAGATGTGTGAGAACTGGGGGTACAGTAAGCTTTCCGGCTTCATCAAGAAGGAATCGATGGATGAGATGAAGCACGCCGAGGCACTCATTGAGCGCAGCCTCTTCCTAGAAGGCGCACCGAATATGGTTAAATATCGAAAACTCAATGTCGGGCAGACCGTGCCCGAGATGATCGAGAATGATCTGCACCTCGAGCTGGAAGCGGTTGCGATGTACAACAAACTTATCGCTCTGGCGATCGAGGCCAAGGACAACGGCACAGCCGAGCTGCTCAAGAAGCTGCTGAAAGACGAAGAGGCTCACGTCGACGGGCTCGAGGAACAGCAGGATCTGATCCAGGGAATGGGACTCCAGAACTATCTGGCGCTGCAGGCCGGCAAGTGAAGTAACGCGTGCCTGAGTCGCAGTGCCCGTGGAACACTACGAAAGCTGGTGGCGGACGGCAATGGGTGGGGATCGCTGTCGCCGTTGAAGCCGCTGCGGCGGCATTCGACTGCGATGATGAGCCCGAGCACGCCGGTGCTCAATCGTTTCTGAAGCTCCCGGCAAATCCTGCTAGGATATTGAAATCGCAAGGGGAGGATTATGCGAAAGCTGATAATTATCGGTTCAGGGCCGGCCGGTTATACGGCGGCGATCTATGCCGCGCGCGCCAGCCTGTCGCCTTTGCTGATTGCCTCGGAACCCAAGGACCTCCAGTTGCCCGGCGGGCAGCTCATGTTCACGAGCGAGGTCGAGAACTATCCGGGCTTTCCCTCGGGGATTACCGGCCCGGAGCTGATGGATCGGATGCGCAAGCAGGCCGAGCGTTTCGGCACCGAGATCATGGAGAGGGATGTCGACGAAGTCGCTTTCGCGGCGCGCGGGCCCTTCGGGGTGCGTATTGGGGATGAATGGCATTCGGCGCGCACCGTCATCGTTGCGACCGGGGCTTCCGCCAACTGGCTCCAGCTTCCGGATGAAATGAAGTTCCGCAACCGTGGGCTTTCGGCCTGCGCCGTTTGTGACGGCCTGTTCTTCCGCGGCAAAGAAGTCATGGTGATTGGCGGGGGAGATACGGCGATGGAGGAGGCCCTGACGCTGGCCCATCATGCGGCGAAGGTGCTGGTCGTGCATCGTCGCGACAAGCTGCGTGCCAGCAAGATCATGGAAGAACGCGCAAGAGCCAATCCCAGGATCTGCTTTCTCTGGAACACAACTCTGACTGGATACCTGGGCGGTGATGTGCTCGAGGCCGTGCGCGTGAAAGACCTTCCGACCGGTGCCGAGAGAGTCGAGCGCATCGACGGAGTCTTCATGGGCATCGGGCACAGTCCGCGCACCGGATTTCTCGTCGGCGCCCTCGAGCTGAATCCACGCGGATACATCGTTACCCACGATTACGTGGAGACCAGCATGGAAGGGGTCTTCGCCGCCGGCGATGTTCACGACCACGAGTACCGCCAGGCCATTACTGCGGCAGGATTCGGTTGCATGGCGGCACTGCGTGCCCAGCGTTGGCTGGAATCCCAACCCATCGACCAGTGGTTTGCATTGCCTCCCGGGACTCCCTAGTGCTGGAATGGCGGAAGGCCCCACGCCGCAGGTTCAAACTCGTTGAGGTTCCGAAGAACCTGATCGGCGGCCTGGAAGATCTCGGGTTTCAGGTGCGGATCGGGGACCGCAATCACGGACATGCCTGCAGCGCGCGCGGCCTCCACACCCACGGGCGAGTCTTCAAAAACAAGACAAGCTGAAGGCGAAATCCGGAGCCGTTCCGCCGTAATCAGGAAGATGTCGGGCGCAGGTTTCCCTTCGCAGACCGCCGGATCGTCGCCGATGACGATGCAATCGAAGATGCCGAACCAGCGCTGGTGACGACTGGTCTTGAGCCCGAAATGCCGCTGATCGGAGCTGGTCGCGACTGCCTGGAGCACCCCGTGCTGATGCAGATGCTCCGTGAGTCGGATGGCGCCGGGCATGGGCTCCGCCTGGGGAAAGAGCTCCTCCAGCACCGCCTGACGTGCCAGCAGGTACTCTGCGGGCGTCATCGGCAGCCCGAGCGCCTCTGTGAATATGCGTGCGGAATCCGCAGCACGCTGGCCGATCATACGGGACTTTACGGACCAGTCGAATACCTTGCCGTAGCGGGCGGCAATAAGCTGGGAGGCTTTGGTATAGAAAGGCTCCGTGTTGAGGAGCAATCCATCCATATCGTAGATGACGCATGTAACATGGTTGCGTGGAGCCATCCGGCCGTACCCCTATCCGCCAGGAAAGATGAATGACAATTGGATCCGATTCATCCAGCGTCGTTCGTAAATCGAGCACGGAAGGGTATCAGAGGAGGGGTCAGGTCCACAAGACCAGACCCTCCTTGTGGGGTGCCGCCAGATCCGGGTTTTTGGGTAGGACACGCACCGTATAGCCGTGCCGGCCGCTTGTGCTCGGTTCGATGGTGCCGCAGAACTCGTGCACGTCTCCGTTGCCGGTGCCGTTCGGGGCCATCGGGATGAGCCTGGGGCGCGTAATGTGGCCCCGGGCATCCAGAGGCCCGTGATACAGTTCGATCGACACATCGTCCGGGGACAGCTGTCCGAGTTTCAGATAGGCGTGCACCTGCAGCGGATCGCCGACCTTGAAGTTGTCGTGCAGATCACTCTTGACCTCGACGATTCTGATGTCCTGCCAGCGGTAGCGCAGTCGCTCCTTCCAGGAAACCAGGTCCTTGGCCCGCCGGAAGCGGTCGTTGGCCAGAGCTGTGTAACGTTCCTGAGAAGGCAGATAGAACTCTTCTACGTATTCGCGCACCATGCGTTTGGCGTTAAACTGCGGCCCGAGAACGCGCATCGAGGTCTTCATTTTGCCGAGCCATGCCCGCGGCAGCCCGTTTGCCGCACGGGTGAAGAACAGGGGCACGATCTCTTTCTCGAGAAGATCGTAGAGAGCATTCGACTCGACTTCGTCCTGATAGGTCTCGTCGCCATATTCCTCGCCGCGACCGATGGCCCACCCCGTCTCCGGGCTGTACGCCTCGTCCCACCATCCGTCGAGAATGCTGAGGTTGATGGCGCCATTGAGCGCTGCTTTCATGCCGCTGGTGCCGCTGGCTTCCAGGGGCCGTCGCGGCGTGTTGAGCCAGACGTCTACGCCCTGAACGAGGTAGCGTCCAACGGTGATGTCATAATCTTCCAGGAAAACAACGCGCCGGCGTGCCTCCGGGTTTCTCGCGAAGTGGATGATCTTGCGGATGAGCTCCTTGCCGGCAGCATCATGGGGATGGGCTTTTCCGGCGAAAATGAGCTGAACGGGGCGGTTCTTCTCATTCAGGATGCGGATCAGGCGCTCAGGATTGCGCAGCAGCAGGGTGGCGCGCTTGTAGGTTGCGAAGCGGCGCGCGAAGCCGATCGTGAGAGCTTCAGGATCAAGGATCTCATCGGCTTGGGCCGCTTCGGCAGGCGGAGCACCGACGGCCTCCATTTGCGCGCGCAGCCGCTGGCGCGCGAAGGCGACCAGGCGCTCGCGCCGCCGCTCATGCGTGCGCCAGAGCTCTTCGTCCGGAATGTGATGAATGCGGCTCCAGAGCGCGTAGTCGCCGGGGTCCTCGCGCCAGCGCGGCCCGAGATAGCGGGTGAAGAGCCCGGCCATATCCCGGCTGACCCAGGTAGGCGCGTGGACGCCATTTGTGATCGAGGTGATCGGGACTTCATCGAGGGTAATTCCCGGCCAGACATTCTGCCACATCTTGCGCGAGATCAGGCCGTGCAGCTTGCTGACGCCGTTGCTGTGCCCGGCCATGCGCAGGGCCAGGATTGTCATACAGAAGTCCTCGCCGTCGTTATGGGCATTCTGCCGGCCCAAGGCCAGAAAATCGCGCATCGAGAGGTTCAGCTGGGTGGCATACAGGCCGAAATATTTCTCCACCAGGGCTGGGGCGAAATAGTCGTTGCCGGAGGGTACGGGTGTATGGGTTGTAAAAACGGTGCCCGCCATCGTCGCCTCGCGGGCTTCGGCGAATGACATGCCCTGTTCCGACATCAGCCGCCGGCATCTCTCCAGCGCCATGAACGCTGAGTGCCCCTCGTTCATGTGGCACACAACCGGTTCCAGGCCGACGGCGCGGAGCGCCCGATAGCCCCCGATTCCCAGCAGGATCTCCTGCTTGACCCGCACCTCCCGGTCACCGCCGTACAACTGGTCGGTCATCTCCTGATCTTCCGGACGGTTCGCCGGGATGTTGGTGTCGAGCAGATACAGCGGCACTCGACCGACCTGTGCGCGCCAGACCTGTGCCTGTACGGTACGGCCCGGATATTCGACCGCGACCGTTACGGTGCTCCCGTCGGCCGTGCGTTCCAGACGCAGCGGCAGAGTGTAGAAGTCGTTCTCGGGATAGCGTTCCTGCTGCCAGCCGTCCGCGTTCAGGTATTGGCGGAAGTAGCCCTGCTGATATAGCAGCCCTACGCCAACCACCGGAACGCCCAGGTCGCTTGCCGACCTCAAGTGATCTCCGGCAAGCAGTCCCAGTCCGCCCGAGTATATGGCAATGCTCTCCGTCAGGCCAAACTCAGCCGAGAAGTATGCGATCGGCTGCCTCTCGGTGCCGTCGTGGGTTTTCTGAAACCAGGTCGACCGGGAATTCATGTACTCCCGGCAGCGCTCGACGGCCCGTTCCAGTTGCGCCAGGAAGGCGTCATCGCGCACGGCCGCATTCAACACTTCCTGCTTGATCCGGCCAATCATCTCCACGGGATTGTGGTTCGTCTGCTCCCACAGCTCGGGATCAAGGCGCATGAACAACTCCAACAGTTCATGGTCCCAGGTCCAGAGCAGGTTGAAAGAGATCTCCCTCAGGCATTCCATTTCTTTGGGAAGGGACGGAGCCACGGCATACGTGAAGATCGGTCGGGTCATACTTGCCTCACTTTTACAGGATCCTGCGTGCCCTGAGCACAGTTCGAAGGGCGAGTTGGCACACGAAACCGTTCGGGCGGGAAATCAAGCTTCCCACCCCTCTTCCTTATCGAGTGATAGGTTGGAATGGATTATGAGATGTGTACGCGCGGCCCTACAAAAACCACGTCCGGCCCCAAGCCGCTTTCCGTGCAGGGCGCGTGTCCTGGATTGCGCGGAAGCCGGCAATCACGGGGTCAGCATGCCCACCAGCATGTCATAGAAGGCATGCGCGGCCGCGGTTACGCCGAAACCACGCGTCACGAACAGGGCGGAGAAATACAAGCCGCCCCAGGTGCGCTGAAGGAAGGTCCCCCACGCGAAACGATCTCCTGCCTGCCCGACATAGTGAAACAACGAAAAAAGGAGGGCCGCCACAAGGGATGAGCAGACCGCCGCGGGGGTCTTGTTCATGTGCATCAGCCGGGTGGAAACCAGCATTAGCAGCCCGAGCAGAAATCCCCGGAACACCAGTTCTTCATAAATCCCGGCCCCGCAGTAAAGCACGAGCTTCTCCAATCCTCCGGGTGTGCCTGCGCTTGCGAGCGCGCGGCTTTGCAGCACCGGGAAATGGGCAAAGATGAAGAATAGCAGCACCGCGAAAAGCAGACCCTCACCAAACAGCGTGATCAGCCGCCGGGAAGAGATGTCCCAACTCGCTCGCGTGCGGAGTTGCCAGATGACGAAGCACGCGAGCAGGACGAGCGCCGAGGCAAACATGGAATGAACAGAAAGCGCGCTCAACAGGCGGATGATCAGGGCGTCGGCTCCGTTGATATAGGTCGATCCGAGAAACAGAGAGCCGACGTGGTAAATGAGAAAGAAGGGCAGCACCAGGGCCGCCGAGTAAATCGGGCGCCTGGTCTCCTTCAGGTACTTCCGCAATGAGGAGCGCACACCGTTTGCCATCACGATTCTTCCTGCGCCGCGGATTATGCCAAAGTGCCGGCGTAAGGACAAACATTCTAATTGGTACCCGCCTTCCTTTTCACGGGAGGGCGCCGGCCATGCTATGATTCATTTGCAGGCCAATCCGTCAGCGGCCCGGCCGTAAGCAGATGGGATGGTCCGATCTGCTGTGAAAGGAATGGATGATTCAGGATGTCTCCCATCGCCAGCTGAAGGATCTGCGGATCTCCGTCACGGACCGGTGCAATTTCCGCTGCACTTACTGCATGCCGCTGGCCCACTATGAGTGGATCGAGAGAAAAGAGATCCTTTCCTTCGAAGAGATCGTCCGGCTGGCGCGGCTGTTTATGACGCTGGGGGTGGAGAAGATCCGGCTGACCGGCGGGGAACCGCTTCTGCGGCGGGATCTTCAGGAACTCGTTGCGCAGATCGCGCACCTGCCGGGTGTGCAGGATCTTTGCCTGACCACCAACGGGTCGCTCCTCGCCGGTCAGGCTTCCGCGCTTGCTGCGGCAGGCCTAAAGCGGATCAATGTCAGCCTTGACTCGCTCAATCCGAGAACTTTCCGCCTCATGACCGGCCGCTCCGATCTGTCCCGCGTTCTTGACGGCTTGTTCGCCGCCAGGCGATGCCGCCTCGAGCCGATCAAGATCAACACCGTGGTGGTGCGAGGAGTGAACGACGGAGACATCCTCGACCTGGTCGAGTTTTCCCGCATCAACGGTTTCGCCATCCGCTTCATCGAATACATGGACGCCGGCAATGCCAATAACTGGAAGTCGGAAAAGCTCGTCTCCAAGCAGGAGATTCTCCAGACGATTCATGCCCGTTTCCCGTTGCGTGAGGCGGGAAGGGAGCACGAGAGTGCGCCGGCCGTCGGCTACCGGTTCTTCGACGAGTGCGGCGACGTCGGAGTGATCGCCTCCGTTACGGAACCGTTCTGCTCGACTTGCACCCGCGTGCGTTTGACGGCCGACGGCAAGCTGGTGACCTGCCTGTTCTCCGAACGCGGGCACGATGTGAAGACGCTGTTGCGTGGAGGCGCGTCAGACGAGGAAATCCTGGAGTTCATTCGCTCTATCTGGAGCAGGCGGGCCGACAGGTACTCTGAGGAGAGGCTCGCTGCGATGAATTCGGAGCAGGGCTACCAGGCCTGCGACCGCACCAAGATCGAGATGATCAAGCTTGGCGGCTAAAAAGGCCTTATCAATAACGAGGCGATTACTGACGCCAGGGTAGCCGCCATGCAGACGAGAGCCCATACCATGTGGTCGATTTTCTCCGGCTGGAGTGGATCGAGCCACCTTGCCATTGCGTAGCCGCCCAGGAATCCTCCGAAGTGGGCGTAGTTGTCGATGTTGGGCATGACGAAGCCGAAGATGAACAGAACAATGGCCATGCTGGTGGCTTGACCGCTGATATGGCGGCTGCCCCCGCGCCGCCCGTAGTAAACCAACGCCCCCAGCAGGCCGAAAATGGGCGCCGAAGCGCCGATGGTCAACTGGGCTCCGCGCAGGAAGAATATCGGCATCCCGCCAAACAGAAATCCGGCGCAGCTGCTCAGGGCAAATCCGGCGATCCCGGCCGCGGTATAGACAATGACTGTGCGCGGCGCTCCATACAGTTCCACCACGTCCGGGGCCAGCTGCCTTACCCAGAGCATGTTGAAGAATATGTGCAGCAGGCTCCCATGCAGCCAGGACGCGCTCAGAACCGTCCACCAGCGCCCGTATTCGAACACCGGCACAGCCCCGCTGGCACCGAACACGAACAGACTGCGCATGCTCGGCGACAACAAGCCGAACAGGCCGCTGGCGGATATCCCCTGGGGATCCGTAACCAGCGTTGCCGCATAGAGGACGGCACAGCCCGCAATGACGATAGAAGTGTAGCCGAGGTCCCGGCCAAGCCCGCGCAGAACCGGACCAAAGCCCCAGAGCCCGGGATTGCGGCGCCCGCAGTTCCAGCAGACCGGATCGCGCACTCCCACGAGTTTGCCACAGGAAGTGCAGAGCACCGATCCTGTTTTTTGACGTTTGAACATGAACGCCTCGCATCTATGGGTTGAAGGGACGCCAAACCGGAAGATCATATTCTAAAGGAAAACGAGAGCCGGGTCAGGTCCTGATTGAAACCTGGTCTGCGACTCAGACACCGCGGGCAAAAGAGCAGCCCCGAACGACATGAAGAACACAAAGTTTCATCCTTGACTTCAGAGGGCAGTCTGAATAGGCTGAAGTTCCCAGGTTCGCCTGCACTTGCGTTTGGAGTGGCGGGTTGAGGTTTCCCGTATATATGAAATGTGCGCCCCGACCGGCGGTTCTCGACTTGCCGGCTTCATTGCTTCTCAGCCTGGTGCTCGTCTACGGCCTGATCGCGTCTCCGCTCATGGTCGAATGCATCCCTGCGGACGGCAGGTCGCTGGTGGAACTGATAGGCCGGGATCCTTGCCACCACCCCTTCGGCGAGATGGAAACCAGCTGCACCCATGATTTCTCCGTGGCTCTCCTCGGCGAGGGTGATCCGGCAGATCCGTGTGTGGATCTGAGCCTGGACAATTTCGGCGTGACGCAGAACGTTATGGATGTGCAGTCGCCTCCTATGATGATGGCGAATGCACTGGCCGATGCCGCTCCTTGCCCCGCGCATCTCATCAGTACACCTGGAGCAGGCGCAATTTTCAAGCCGGCTCGCGAGCCAGCACTTGGCGCTGTCCGCGATCCCCGTCTGACATCCTCGTTGCGGATCTAGAACCACCGCCGCTCCGCCGGTGCGGCCCCCACATCTCCGGCGCCCGAATCCCTTGTAGCGCAGAACCACCATTTTGTAGAGCGGCGCCCACTTCAGGCCTCTGCTCGAAACTGCCAGAATGTTCCGGAGAAGTCATGAGATCCCGATTGCTCCTTTTGTTTTTTTCACTTATTGTTTGCTGGGGCCATCTACGGCTCACGGCTCAGGCCCAGGTTCCGTCGAGCGCACCGGTCCGATCCACCGCATTGACGCTGGCACAAGCGCTGGCGCGCGTTTTTGAGCGCAATCCGGAACTGGTGGTGTCGGAACTTGAAATCCAGGCTGCCTCCGCTCGTGTGTCTCAAGCCGGTGTCAAGCCAAATCCCGAGATCGAGGCCATGGCCGAGAATCTATCGATTCCCGGTGCCGGTTCCGGCTTCTTGCATTACACCGAGAGCACTCTTCAGATCAGCCAGCGCCTGGAACTGGGCGGAAAGCGGGATCTGCGGATTCGTGCCGCGGAAAAGGAAGTGACCGTCGCCTCCAGCCTGCTCGAAGCCAAAAAGGTCCAGCTGATTGCCGCAACTTCCCAGGCTTTTGCCGATGTACTGGCCGAGCAGGAACGGGTTGCCAACCAGGAAGAGCTGAGCAGGCTGGCACTGCAGTCTCACTCGATTGTCGTCGAGCGCGTGGCTGCCGGGAAGGTATCCCCCGTGGAGCAGACGCGCGCTGCGGTCGCGCTGGCGTCTGCACAGCTTGAAGAGGAAAAACATCGGCGCGCGCTGGTTGCCGCCAAAGACCGGCTGGCGGTTCTGTGGGGCGGATCCTACGCGGACATCGATGTGGTTCAAGGCAAGTTTGAGATTCCTGCTGCTGCCTCGGACGTTTCCGAATCCTGCCTCCAGAACAATCCGGACCTGAAACTCGCGGCGGCCGCGATCGACTCACGAGGTGCAACGCTTGCGCTGGAACTGGCGAACCGGAAGCCGGATCTCACTTTCAGCGCCGGCTTCCGGCGTCTGAATCTCGATAACCAGGATGCGTGGGTTGCGGGAGTCTCAATGCCGCTGCCGATTTTCGACAAGCGGCAGGGCGCGATCGCGGAGGCACGCGCCCGGCTCGACCAGGCGCGCTCCGAGGAAAAGGCTGTGGAGTGGCGGCTGCGCGCAGCCCTGGCGCAGGTCCGCCACGATCACGCCACTGCGCTGCTGGAGGCGAGAACCCTGACCGAAAGCGCTTTGCCTGCCGCCAGGGAAGCGGCCGCAGCCGTGGGGGAGGGGTATCGGCTGGGGAAGTTCGAGTTCCTTAACGTGCTCGATGCCCAGCGGACTTATGCCGAGCTCCAGGGAAGATACATTGAAGCCGTGGCTACCGGCCTCAAGGCGGCGATAGAGATCCAGCGCCTCGCCCGCTGTGATTCTCCGGCTGCTCCGTCCAACCCGGCAAAGTAAAGGAGACGAGGTATGAAGAAGCATCTGGTGTCGATCGCGACGCTGGTAGTGATCGCGGGATTGGCGCTCGGGGCAGTTGCGATCTGGCAGGCAAGACGGGCAGGAACCCCTTCTGCCGCTCCGGCAACGGCAGCAGCGAAGCAGCCCGAAGGCCCGGAAGGGATTGTTCATTTCAGCGACGCCCAGATCAGGCAATTCGGCGTCGGGACCGACGTGGCCGGGCAGGGAAGACTTCGCATAGAGGTCGTCCTGCCGGGTGAGGTGGCCTTGAATGCCGATCGCGTCGCCCATGTCGTGCCGCGGGTTTCTGGGGTCGTGCGCGAGGTGCGCAAGAACCTGGGCGACACCGTGCTGCGCGGCGAGATCATGGCCGTGCTGGAGAGCCGGGAACTGGCCGACAGCACGGCCGCGCTGCTTGCGGCGCGTGAGCGCGTGAACCTGGCCCAAAGCAACTTCGCCCGGGAGGAGCAGCTGTGGCAGAAGAAGATCTCTCCCGAGCAGGACTACATCCAGGCTAAAAACGCGTTGGCGGAAGCCGGCATCGAGCTGCGCACGACCGAGCAGAAGCTGCGCGCTCTCGGTTTTTCCGAGCAATACATCGCAAAACTGCCCGACCGGGGGGGGCAAGCGGCAATTCTGTATGAGATGGCGGCCCCTTTCGATGCCACGATCATCGAGAAACACATCAGCCTGGGCGAGGTTCTCAAGGAGGAATCGTCCGCCTTCATGATTGCGGATTTGAGCTCGGTCTGGGTGAACCTCGATGTGCATCAAAAGGACCTGCCCCTGATTCAGGTCGGTCAAACTGCCGCGATCGGCGTCGGCAACATGGCGCCGAGCGTGCAGGGCCGGATCTCCTTTCTGGAGCCGATGGCCGAGGAAACCAATCGAACTATTCATGCCCGGGTGGTCATTCCCAATGCGGGCGGCAAATGGCGCCCCGGCCTCTTCGTCACCGGTCGCATTGCAGTTGATGATGCCCAGATACCGGTGCTGGTGCCGAATGAGGCGCTGGTCATGATCGGCGGCAAAACTTGCCTGTTCCTCAAAGAAGGCGACAGATTCCGGCTCCAGCCGGTTCTCACCGGTCGAACCAACGGTGCCTCAACGGAAATCACCGAGGGGCTGGCCCCCGGGCAAATCTATGTGGCCAAAGGGGCCTTTACGCTGAAGTCGGAGCTGGGCAAACCGGAACAGGAGAAATGACCAACCGGGAAGAAACCGGCAGAAGAATGGAGCCATCGAGGTTCGAAAACGCAAAGACTCCGAGGACTTATCCTGAATTATTCATGAAGCAGAACCGCACGCCCGTGAAAAGCAACGAATTGGACGCGGATAAACGCAGGCAGGAGCTTTTGCGATCCTGCCTGCCCGGCAAAAGCTTGTGCACGCCGACCAAGAGCGAACGGTCGGCGCCGGTCAGCGTTTTTCCGCGTCCAAAACTGCATTCTGGTCGCACATTCATGAATTATCCGGGCTACGGCAATCCGCTGCTCTTGGCAGCTTTGAGTCCCGGCGTCCTGGCGGTCACACCTTCTGGGTCAGGCGGAGAGAAGGCATGATTGAAAAACTGATGGGAGGCGCGCTTCGAAACCGCGTGCTGGTGCTGTTGCTTGTAGTGATCATTGTCGGCTTCGGCGCGTACTCTATCCGGAGCACGGCGGTCGACGCTTTTCCGGATGTGACCAACATCCAGGTCGAGGTGATGTGTGGGGCGCCGGGACTGTCGCCTCTGGAGATTGAAAGATTCGTCACCTATCCCGTCGAAACTGCCATGAGGGGCTTGCCGGGCCTGGTCACGATGCGCTCGGTAACCAAATACGGTCTGGCGGTGATCACTTTGGTCTTTCACGACGACACCGACATCTATTTCGCGCGCCAGCTGGTGCACGAGCGGCTGGCGGCTACGGAGAGCAGCCTGCCCGACGGGGTGAAAACCGAGATGGGCCCGGTCGCAACCGCGATGGGTGAGATCTATCAATACACCATCGAGGGAACTCCTCCCACCGATCCGGTGGAAAGAGTGCGGTATCTGACCGAACTCCGCACCCTTCAGGACTGGGTGGTGGCGCCACAGCTCAAGAGTGAAGCGGGCGTCAACGAAGTCAATTCGTTCGGGGGCTATCTGAAAGAATTCCAGGTGGTCGTCGACCCGGAGAAGCTGCTCAAGTACAAGCTCTCCATCGGAGATGTCTTCGAAGCGATCAAAAACAACAATGAGAACGTGGGCGGCAGCTTCATCAACCGCGCCTCGGAAGAGTACATCATCCGCGGCGTCGGGTTGATCGGATCATTGACCGATATCGATAAAATCATCGTCAAGCCCATTCACGGGATTCCAATTTACGTGGAGGACGTCGCGGAGGTCAGAACCGGCTATGCTCCGAGGCAGGGCTCGGCGCTCAAAGACGGCCGGGGAGAAGTGGTCGGCGGCATTGTGATGATGCTCAAAGGCGAGAACAGCCTCGATGTGGTCCGCCGGGTCGAGAACCGGGTACGGACGATCAACGACAGCAATCTGCTTCCCCCGGGACTCCAATTGGTGCCGTATTACGATCGTTCCGAAATTGTCGGCGAGAGCATCCGGACCATCCTGCACACGCTGGCCGAGGGCGCGCTGCTTGTAATTATCGTGCTGTACCTGCTGCTGAGAAACATCCGCGGCGCCATTGTGGTTGTCATGGCCTTGCCGCTGGCGACTCTCCTGACCTTCATGGTGTTGAAGCAGGCGGGGCTCAGCGCCAACCTGATGTCGTTGGGCGGGCTGGCCATCTCTATCGGCATGATCATCGATGCCACGATCATTCAGGTGGAGAATGTGCAAAGGCGCCTGGGTGAGCTGCGGGATCGTTCGCAAAAACTCTCCACCGTCCTGCAGGCCGTCATGGAAGTGCGGCGTCCGAGCATCTTCGGTGAACTGATCATTGCGCTCACGTTCCTTCCCATCATCACACTCGAGGGGATGGAAGGGAAGATGTTTTCGCCACTGGCGATTACCGTGTCCATTGCTCTGTTCGCCTCCCTGTTTCTCTCGGTTTTCATCACTCCCGTGTTGTGCGCCTATTTCCTCAAGCCCGGCGCTGAGAAGAGGAATGTGCCTCTGGAACTGATCAGGAATTTCTACCTGTGGGTTCTGGATCTGGGTTTGCGCGTTCCGGCATTCATTCTTGGGGCTTCCGTGGTCCTCATGGCCGCGGCGGTGTTCCTGGTTCCGCGGTTGGGAACGGAATTCATCCCGGTCATGGACGAAGGTGCCTTTGACATGGACTTCAACCTGATCCCCGGCGTATCGCTGGACAAGGCCATGGAGATCACGAACCTGATCGAGCAGCGTCTCATGAAGTTCCCTGAGATGGAATCGCTCGTGTCGCGTACGGGCCAGACCGGAGTTCCCCTGGAGGCCCGGGGCGTCGACAAGACGGGATTCGTAGGCATGCTGAGGCCCAAAGAAGAATGGAAGACGGCAAAAACCAGGGAGGAGCTTGCGGACAGGATGCGCGATGCCCTTTCTGATATACCCGGCATGACCTTCACCTTCAGCCAGCCGATCCAGTGCCGCATCGACGAACTGGTGGCCGGGACCCGCGCCCAACTGATCCTGAAGCTCTTCGGCGAGGATCTGGATGTCCTCAAGTCCAAGACCGATGAGATGGCCAGAGTGCTTGGAGACATTCGGGGATGTGAAGACCTGGTGGTGGAGAAGGTTTCCGGACAGCCCTACATCGGCATTCGCGTCGACCGCAGCAAAATCGCCCGATACGGCATGAACGTCCGCGATGTGCTCGCCATTATCGACATCGCCATTGGCGGCAAGGCTGCCACGCAGGTTTACGAGGGCAACCGATCCTTCGATCTGACGGTCCGCTTCCCGGAAGACCAGCGCAATTCCGTCGAGAAACTGGCGGATACCCTGGTCGGAACCGGCGACGGCATCGGCATTCCTCTCAGCCAGCTCGCCGACATCTCGCTTCAGGAAGGGCCGGTCCAGATCAGCCGGGACAACGGCATGAGGTATAAAGGCATCGAGCTGAACATCGTCGGCAGGGACATCGGATCGTTTGTGGCTGAGGCGCAACGCAAAATCCGCCAGACAGTCACGCTGCCGGTCGGGTATTCGACCACATGGGGAGGTCAGTTTGAGAATCAGCAGCGCGCCATGCGCAGGCTCATGATCATCACACCGCTGGTCGTCATCCTGGTTCTGGTGCTGCTGTTCATGACCTTCAAGTCGGTCCGGCTCTCATTTCTGGTTTTTCTTAACCTGCCGTTTGCTCTCATGGGTGGGGTTTTCACACTCTGGCTGTCGCGTATTTACCTGTCGGTCCCGGCCTCGGTGGGTTTCATCACGCTGCTCGGGGTCGCCGTGCTGAACGGACTGGTGCTGGTCTCCTGCATTCTCCAGCTGCGCAGCGCAGGCCAGAGTGTGCGAGATGCGGTAAAGAACGCCTGCGCCCTGAGGCTCCGGCCGATCTTGATGACCGCCTCCATCACGGTATTCAGCCTCATTCCGATGATGTTTGCCACGGGTCCCGGTTCCGAGGTGCAACGTCCCTTGGCGGTGGTGGTCGTGGGCGGGCTGTTCACTTCAACTCTGGCCACCCTGCTGGTCCTGCCTACGCTGTACGGCTGGTTCGACCGCAACGGCCCGGCCCCGGAAACTCCAGTCGGTGAGCAGGTGTGAACCGCTTAATCCGACGTCGGTTTCAATATAGAGGGATAAAGAAGAACGCCGGCAGACATCGGCCGTTGTAGCGGCGTCCGTCGATGCAATTCCACGTCCCTTGAAGGGAAATCTTCGTGCCGCCACATGCACTGCCCGCAAGAGCACTTCTTTCTCTCACTTACTTGGCGATGGGATCATCGTACAGCACCTCCTTCTCCCCCCTTTTGGCGATGAGTGCGTCATAAATCGCCACGATCTTGTCCCGGCGTGCCATCACCCCATCAATCTGACTCTTTTCAAGGAGCCCGTCGGTTTTCTGCGTAAGTTCGTTGCGGTCCAACTTGCGCAATCTCTCAAGTAAATGCCGTTCACACTTGGAGTCGGTTATGTTCCTTCGGTTGAAGAGATCCTTGTAGAGACGGAATGCACGGGTGAAGTCAATCATCCACAGATGCCAATCTTCGGAGATCATGACGTTCGTGAGGTTTTGGTCCACATCGTAGACGAGTTCTGCGAAAATCCTTTTCTTGAACATCTGCTTGTTGTAGGCATCCACGTCGGGCGGCTCGATGTGCTTGGTGTAACGCGTGTGCTCATCCATCTTTGCCGGGAGCCACCAGGATATCGCACCTGTCTGGCCGTTCCATTTGCGCTGGACCGTGACCGGCATCATATTGCCGAGGCCGAGCAGCTTGGCCAGTTCGTAGGCCGCGATGTCGAACTTGTAGCAGTCACGGAAATTAAGTTCGACGCGGCCGTCGGAGGATTCCCACCTGGGTTTGGTTTCATCGATGGGTTGGAAGCCGGCATCGTGGGTGATCTTCCCATCAGTCAATGTGAGCTGGTAAGGGGAGGTAACGCCCTTTTTCGTGTGTTTGCTGGCTATTACATCGGCAGTCAGCAAGAACTCTTTCATCTGTTCTTCGGTGAGGTTCGGTTGCTCCTGCTCAGGCGGGCAGACTGAGGAAGCCAACCACATCGCCATCGGCAATATCAGCGGGCGGAAACTGGAGAGGAGCATACATCCTCCTTTTTGAGGGAGCGAGTCTTTTTGAGGAAGCACTATACACTGAATTTCGCTCATTTCCCAAGGAAGCGCCCGTAGCTGGGGCGATCCGGTCGGGCGAGGTCAATGACGTGTCCGTCCATCAGCACGTAGCGCGGCTTGCAGTCGCGCAGATCGAAGGAAGACCTGTCGGCCGGACAGCCCCAGATTACGAGATCGGCGGGATTTCCCTGTGCGATCACACCGCGTCGGCCGAGCCCGAACTTACTTGCGGCCTCTGACGTGTATCGCGGCAGAACTTCCGCTACATCCCCCTCCAGGCCTGCCGGCACTCTGTATCGCAGAGCTTCCTGATGCGCAAGCGCGGGGAGCCCGAACCAGCGGGGAACGGCTGCGATTCCCTCCGTCCCGGAGGCGTCGGCGCCAGACTCGGGTACGAATGCGCGGCCTCCTGCGCTCAGCCACTCTGCCAGCAAGACCTGGTCTGGTGCCGCGCTCTTCAGCGGGTTGCCGGATACCAGGTAGCCCCAGTTCACCTGACGCGCCCGGGCACTCCACTCTCGCGGCGCCGGGTGCCGGCCGGCCAGGTCAGGCCAGCGCGCGGTCTCCAGTACCGTGAGTATCCCTCGCTCCAAATATCCGGAATGCGTCTGGTCGCCGGCGAAAAGGGAACTGTCCGGATTCCAGGCAATCAGCCCCGGTGTCACCAGATAGTTGGTGCAGTCGATCGTCTGATGAGCCGTGTACACGCCAAGATCGCCCAACTCTGCGACGACTGCCTGCCCGCGCCCGCCCGCCCGCGTGTCGGCCCGGATCGCCACATCCCCTCGAAATACGGGAACGCCGGTTCCGGTAAAAATCCGGGCATTGTGAAGCATGGTGTCGTAGATGGGATTGTCGCTGTTCAATTTCAGTGCGTCGAACACGGCAGGATTTGCGTTGCCGATTCGACCGGATGCGAGCGAGTTCAAGACCGCCGACAAGGCGACGAAGTTCAGCTTCACCCCGAAGTTCAAAGGTTCATCGGCAGGATTGCCGCCGCTCTCGATCAGGACTACGGGGGTTCCCCATAGCGTCAGATTGTCTCCGAAAGCCCGGGGATTGAATCCCTCGTCATAGCGCGAGATGTGGCCATAGATGAAGGGGGATAGAGCCTCGTACACCACCGCCGTCACCTCTTTGGCCAGCGGAACCGATCCCGATGCGCCCGGGGCGTCTGCTGCGACTGCCAGGAGCGCAATGGTTGCGACCCGGCCGGTGTCCCCCACCGTCGTAGCGGCGTTCTGGTTGTGAAGATTGAAGCCGAGGAATGGCTGGTAGCGAGCCCGGATCTCCTTGAGCAATCGTCCCTCCGGCGTCTGCAACGCGCGGGCATCGCGATTGATATCGATCCCCTGGGCATTGCGGCGTTGCATGCGCGCGGCGCCGTCGGGATTCAGCATGGGAATGATGAGCAGCGTGTACTTTTCGAGAATCACCGAAATCCAGGGTTCCTTGCGGTGGGCGCCGAAGTATTGGAGAATGTCGATTAGAGCGCAGGTGGCCGTCGGTTCATCGCCGTGCATCTGGGACCAGATCAGGATTCGCTCGGTGCCGCTCCCCACGGTAACGAGGAATATTTCGCGCCCCTCGACGGACTTCCCCGCAGGTGCGGTGTGAACTAGGTCGGGGAAGGAGGACGAGAGCGTCTCCAGGCGCTGTTTCAACTCGGCGTGCCTGAGTGCGTAGGGATTGGCCGGCGAGACGTGCTCCGTTTCCCAGATCCCTGCCAGCTGTCGCACGTCAACATCAAAAAGGTCGCCTGCAGGCGCAAGCTCGATACCTGCCGCCAATAGCGTGCCCAGGCCGATCCCGCCCATCCACGATGCCATAGTTCTTCGCATTCGTCCCTCCCACAAACTCATGGATGATTCAGGTTAGCGCAAGGGCCGCCTGGGAAACAGCAATATCGTAAAGGAAGTCAGAATGCTCATCGCCCCCGGCCCTATGCCGCCCGGTGACGGTTTTTCAGTTGACGGGCAATCTGCCTCTTGTGTATCCACGACGGACGATTACAATTGCACCACTCGGGAGCCCCGACGGCAAATTCGTCTACTTCACGGGCGGCATCGGCGGCACCACTCATCTCTTCCGCGTCGCGGCGGGCGGCGGGGCAGTCGAACAGATCACCCAAGGTGAGCGGCGAGTCGGCGGGATCTCTTTTGACCGCGCCATGACAAAGATGGCGTTCACTGTCGGGCGCTTCGAGGCACCTTCGGAGATCTCCATCGCGAGCATCGACGGCACCGGGGAACGGCAGCTCACGCACATCTTCTTCCGTTATTGACTCCCGGCCCATGTTTTCGTAATGTCACGTCCATGATGCTGAACTGGTTCATGGAGATCCGCGGGCTTGTGCCGCGGGGAGCCTCACTGATTCTGGGATTGCTGCCGATCGTGGTGCTGCTGCTGGTCTGGACGTTTGTGACCCGGGGCGCGCCGGAAGAGCGCATTTTCGGACCGACCATTCTGCCGAGTCCTTCGGAAGTCATCTCGAGCCTGAATCAGCTGGTGACGACGAGCGACACCGAAGGCCGCACGCTGTTTACCCATATCTGGATCAGCATGCGCCGGATCGGCCTGGGTTTTCTGCTCGCCCTGGCAATGGTATTGCCGCTCGGCATCCTGATGGGGGCATTCGGCAGCGTACGCGCGCTCTTCGATCCCGTCATGACCGCCAGCGGCTACATTCCGATCGCGACTCTCGTGCCCCTGACCATGTCCTGGTTCGGGCTGGATGAGATTCAAAAGGTCGTTTTCCTGGCGATGGCGTTCGGCATCTTTCTCGCACCGACGGTCATCAAGGCGATTGATTCCGTGCCCGATGTCTACTTGCGGACGGCGTACACATTGGGGGCGAGCCGGTGGCAGGTGATCCGGCGCGTGCTTGTACCCGTGGCGCTTCCCGACATCTGGCACGGGATGCGCTTGGCATTCGGTGTCGGCTGGACTTACCTCGTACTGGCCGAAGTCGTGGTCAAGACCGGCGGTCTGGGCGACCTGATCGACACCGCCCGGCGGCGCGCCCTGTCAGGTCGTGTCTATCTCGTGATCGTCATCATTACGCTGATCGCCTGGATTGCCGATGTGGTCTGGAAGTACCTTGCCGATGTCCTCTTCCCATATCGACGGAGTCGCACTTGACCATGCCCCCGGTCTCCCATCCTCCAGGACTCTCCCCCGTTGTGGAAGCGCAGCATGCGACCGTGTGCTTCGGCTCCTTTACCGCGCTCAATGACGTGTCTTTCTCCATCCCTGACGTGCCCAATCACGGCGAATTCATCGCGATCATCGGACCTTCCGGGTGCGGCAAGAGCACGCTGCTCAACCTGCTTGCCGGCTTTATCCGTCCCACGAGCGGAGAGATTCTCGTCAGGGGGTGTTCCATCGCCGGCCCGGGCCGCGACCGGGGCATGATCTTCCAGCAGTACAGTTCTTTCCCTCATCTTACGGTGTTCCAGAATGTGATGTTCGGTCTCCAGATCAATGGGCGCAAGCTCGGCTTGGATGCGAAAGCCCGGAAAGCGCGTGCCGAGGATCTGATCAAGCAGGTCGGGCTGATCGCGCACCGGGACAAGTATCCGCACCAACTCTCCGGCGGGCAGCAGCAGAGGGTGGCCATTGCCCGCTCGCTCGCAATGGAGCCGCAGATCCTGCTTTTGGACGAACCTTTCTCGGCTCTCGACGAACCGACGCGCCTGGAGATGCAGGAGCTCCTGGTTGAGCTTTGGAATCGCACTCACCCGACCATTTTCTGTGTGACGCACAGCGTGAGTGAGGCTGTCTACCTCGGTGAAAGGGTGTGGATTTTTACCCAGGCGCCGGGCCAAATCGCATATGATATCCGGGACGCGATTCCTCCGTCGGTCGGGATACCTCCGCTGGCAGCGCAGGAGCGCGCCGAATTCAAAGAGGCAGTCTTTGTTGTGACCGAGGCCTTCCGCCGCGTTTCCGAGGGCCATCTGGGTCAAGCAACCTCCAAGTCGGTAGCACCTGATCAGCAGGCTCGGTCATGAAACCTGGTTTTTGGGATCATGTACGCGCAGCATTCAACGCCCGCCCGATCGGCATGTTCGTGCCGCCCAACTGGGTGGGGGTGGCGGCCTTTGGTTTCCTGGGGCTGCTCAACCCGGGCTTCTGGATCATGGGTTTTGGGATCGAGCTCGCCTACCTGGGCCTGCTGGCGACCAATGAACGGTTCCAGCGGACGGTCGTGGCGTCACGGCAGTGGGAAGCACGGCGCCAGTGGCAAACCCGGGTCAACGATCTCGTGCAGCAGCTCAGCGCGGAAAACCAGCGCCGCTACCGCAATCTCGAGACGCGCTGCGGCTCAATCCTCGATCAGCAGCAGCGGGCCGCTGTGGTGCCCTCCGGCCTCGAAGCCCAGGGCGAGGGCCTGAGCCGCCTGCTGTGGCTGTACCTGCGCCTGCTCCTGACCCGGCAGGCGATCGACCGAATCGTCCGTGAATCAGCCGGGTCGATCGAAGAGGGGACTCAGCTGGAGGAACGCATCCGCAAGCTCGAGGCCCAGCTGGCCCAGGGTCCCGTGGGCGAAGAGCTGCGCCGCAGTCTCACAGGGCAGATCGAGATCCTGAAGCAGCGCTTGCAGAAGCGCAGCGAGGCACGCGACAAGCTTGTGTTCCTCGATGCGGAATTGACGCGGCTGCAGGAGCAGGTGGAACTGATCCGGGAGCAGGCGATCCTCTCCACCGACCCTCAGGTGCTTTCCGCGCGCATCGACCAGGTTACGGCGACTCTCGACGGCACGAACCATTGGATCCAGGAGCAGCAGAAGATCTACGGCGCTACCGAGGACCTGCTTTCCGAGCCGCCGCCGATCAGCGCGAGTCAGGCGGTCAGACAGTGATGAGTGACGAACCATGACTCATCACTTTTTTTTGAGGTAGAGTATGGCTGGTGATTTGCCGGCGTGGGCCCAGGAGATGCGCGACCTGTTCAAGTCGGGATCGGTGGCCCAGTTTATTTTGCACGGGAACATCTTCGATCTTGTTCCTGCCGGCGCTCCGGCCAAGCGGCGCCTCCTGTCCCTGAAGTCCTTCCTCGATGAAGTGATGTTCATTACCTACGACATCGTGCTGCAGTACGACCGCGGCAGGGGCATCCGCGCGACGCGAGGCGCCGAGGATTGGGGGGAGTGGCTCAAGCAGGCGTTGGGTGATCAGGCCAACGCAATCGCGCAAACACGCGAGCCCGGGGTCGCCATGGAATTGATCGACCGCTACCTGCTGCGCACGCTTAATCTGCAGGCGCTGCGCGGGCGGGAAGGCGCTGCTCACAAGGTGGCGGTGGTCATCGATTTCTCGGAATTCGTGGTGCCGCGCGGCGACGCCATCCAGCTGGGCGGCGCCTTCAGCGCCAACGTGGTCAAAGTTCTGGGATGGGCAAACGATCCCGCCATCCTGCAGTCGAACATCGTCAGCGTGTTGCTGGTGGAAGGGCTGCACGACCTCAACGAGCTCGTGGTGGACAATCCGCATGCCGCGGCCCTGCGCATCCCGCTGCCGAGTGAAGAGGAGATGTCGGATTACGTCGATGCTCTGGTCGCCACGACGCTGCCCGAGCTCCCCGGCCATTGCGAGGTGCCGATCGATGCGCTCGGGCGGCGCCTGACCGGGCTGAGCCGCGTAGGGGCGCGCACGGTCCTGTCTCTGGCGATCAAGAACGACCGGCCGATCACATCGCAGTGGCTGACCTTGACCAAAAAGGACATGATCGAGCGCGAGTGCCAGGGATTGCTCGAGTTTCTCGAGTCGCCTTTCACCCTGGACAATCTGGCGGGCCTCGATGCTGTCAAGGCGTGGCTGCGCGAGGACACGCAATTGCTGCGGCGCGGCGTTTTGAATGCGCTGCCGATGGGCTATCTGATCACCGGAAGGATAGGCACGGGCAAGACCTTCCTGATCCAGTGCTGGGCAGGTGAACTCGGGATTCCCTGCGTGGTATTCAAGAATTTCCGCGACCGCTGGGTCGGGGCGACCGAATCCAATCTCGAGAAAATTTTCTCGGTTCTGCACGCGCTCGGACAAGTCGTGGTTTTCGTGGATGAAGCGGATCAGGCCGCGGGGAAACGGGAAGGGGGCGATTCCGACGGCGGTCTGTCGGGGCGCGTCTATGCCATGCTGGCCAAGGAGATGTCCGACACGCGCAACCGCGGCCGCATCATCTGGGTTTTTGCCACTTCCCGCCCGGACCTGCTGGAGGTGGACCTGAAACGCCAGGGCCGGCTCGATGTGCACATCCCGTTGTTCCCCCCTCAAACCCCCGCCGAGATGCGCGACCTGTTGCTGTCGGTAGCGCGCAAACTGAAAGTGCCGGTCGCGGACTCCGACCTGCCGGTGCTGCCCGAGGGCCTGGCGCTGGGCGGCAATGAAATCGAGGGCGTATTCGTGCGCGCGCTGCGCGTGCATGCTCTCGCTCCGGAACCCGGAAAACCGCTGAAGGAGATTCTCGGACAAATCCTGGGAGAGGTGCGGCCGAGCGCCCATACGCGCAAGCTCGAATACATGGATCTGGTTGCGGTCAAGGAATGCACCGATGCGCGTTTCCTGCCCGAGCGCTTCCGCCACCTGACGCCCGAGGAACTGGAAACGCGGATCGATGAGCTGCGGAGGTTCATTTAGGAGATGAGTTTTCTTGATCTCTTGCAGACCATGGGGGGCCGTCTCGGCATACTGGAAGCGCCGTCAACGACCAAGACCGGTGCGCCCGAAAAGGTGGTGACCCGGACCGTGACCCTTGCCGAGCTTAAGTCGGAGATCCGATCCGAGGAAGTGCGTACCCTCGCAGAGTTGCCCGCGGAACTTACGGTGCCGTACGAAAGGATCTTTGAGGCGGCAGGCGTAACCGCTCCCGCGCACGGCTGGAATGTGGCGCGGCTCAAATCTCTTCTGAACACGGAGCCCTATCGGAGCCAGGACCGGGCGGCGGCTCAGCGTGCGCTGCTGAGCCTGCTCAGTTCCGAGCACATCCAGGCGGAGGATCTGGTCAAGGAGGCCATGGCGCAAGACCAGGCGTTGGACGCGTTCGAGGTTTTCGTGCGCAGGAAGGTAGAGGATCACATGGCACTCGCGGAACACCAGACTGCCGAACTCGACGCCAGGATCCAGGCGCTGCAGAGCGAACGCGCGCGGCTTGCCGAGCGCCTGCAACTCGATCAGGAAAAACTGCGCGAGTGGCGCCGGCGCAAGCGCGCCTACGAACACGATCTGGCCGCAACCATCGGCTACCTGACCGATCGCCCGGTGATCACGACGGATGAAATGACGGGTGACGAATGACGAGTGCAAGTCAGGCCGAGCCGTTTGCGCGGCCGTGCTTTGTGTCTTCGAGCCTTGGAGTGCTTGAGGCGGCCTCTGAGGACTCCGCCTTCAGGACTCGAAGTCTCAAGGTGATTCCGAGATCTGGAATTCCTCATTCGTAGTTCGTCATTTGGCTCGTTTATGCATTAGAATTGTCAACTGACACCCGAACGCCGGCGTACATTTTTCTCGACGGATGTCTCTGACTCGCGAAGGGAGAGCAAGATGGCCATTTTTGCACGAATCGGTAGGCTGTTTAGGGGCTTCTTTGGGCTGTTCATCAGCGGCATCGAGGCGCGCAATCCGGAGGCGCTGATGGAAGCCGCGCGCCAGGAGTTTCGCGAGCGGATGACACAGTACAACCTCGCGCTGGCCCGCATGGCAGGAGTGGCAGAACGGCTGAAAAGCCAGATCAAGGGCAAGACGGTGCGCGCGCAGGATCTCGAACGCCGTATTCTGGCCAATCACCATGCGGGGAACATGGAACTGGCGGGGAGCCTGGCGCGGGAACTGCAGGAGTTGAAGGCCGACTTGACGACGGATACCCATGAGCTGGCGGAGACCGAGGAGGCCTACCAGGGAAATCTGCGCCAGGCAAGAATCGTCCAGAAGGATTTCGAAGATAAAGTGCGCGGCCTGGAAAAGCAGCTTTCCCAGGTAAAGATCAAGGAGGCGCAGGCCGAGGCTGCGGCAGCCCTGGGGAGCACCGCCTTCAAGGTCGGGGACCTGGGCGACACGATGAAGAGCGTCGAAGAGATTCTGGCGAAACGATATGAGGTGTCGGCAGGCAAGGCGCGCGTGGCCAAAGACCTTGTGGACATGGAAAAAATCCAGGAAAAAGAAGGCGAGCGCAAGGCGCTGGAGCAGGCGGCGCTCGCAGAATTTCTGGCCAGCCAGGGGATCCAGGCGCCAGCGTCCGCCGAGGCTCCGGCTGCCGCCAAGGAAATCGGGCCGGCGCAGAGCACCGGACCCTCCGGTACGTAATTGTCTCAACACTGAGCCGCAGATAAACGCAGGTTCAATCGGCGTTTATCTGCGTTCATCTGCGGTTTGAGCGGCAGACAAAAAAGGAGAAGACGTATGGCTGAGCAAGGTGCCCGTTTGACCCCTTTGGGTAAGATTATCTCCATTCTCCTCATTCTCGGCGTGATCGGCGCCGGTGCCTGGATTGTCATGCGCGGCGGCGTCGGCGGCAAGCCGGGCGGCGGCCTGTTCTCGCAAGCTCCCGAAACCGAAGCTCCGGATACGACCGGCGTAACCACGGTAAAGGAATATAAGTATGTACCTTCGGACCGGCTGCCTCCGGTCAAGGGTGTCAGCCAATACCAGTGGGATCCGAACGAGAAGATCCTGCATTTCACCTATAACGTCTGGGCCGGCTGGCTCCCCGTCATCGCTGCCAACGGGGGTACAAAGCCGAATCCCGACAGCATTTTCGCCAAGAAGTACGGATTCCGTGTCCAGATGGACCTGATGGACGATCCGGTTGCCGCGCGTGATGCCTTCGCCGCGGGCAAGGTGCACACCCTTTGGGGAACGGTCGACATGATCGTCCTGATGGCGCCCGAGCTGATCAAAGATTCCCGCACGGCTCCGCGTGTCATGCAGCAGATCGACTGGTCGAACGGCGGCGACGGCATCGTCGTGCGCAGCGCCATCAAGTCGGTATCGGATCTGCGCGGCAAGGCCATAACCCTGGCCCAGAACTCGCCGAGCGAATACTACCTGATGTCCCTGCTGCTGTCGGCGGGATTGAGCCCTAAGGACGTCACTCTGAAATACACGGCCACGGCCTTCGAAGCCGCAGCCGCCTTCGTCGCCGACAAGAAAGTCAATGGCTGTGTCTCGTGGGCGCCGGACATCTACAACATCCCGGACAAGGTCGCCGGGACGCGCATCCTGTCGAGCACCAAGGACGCCAACAAGCTGATCGCCGATGTCTACGCCGTCCGGGCCGATTTCGTGCGCGACCACCCTGAGGTCGTCGAGGGGCTGGTCTCCGGCATCTTTGAAGGGATGGATATCATCAAAGACAAGCCTGAGCAGGCGTGCAAGTGGATGGCCGATGCCTTTGCCATGAAGCCGGAAGACGTCATGGGCATGCGCAACGATTTCCACTCGACGAATTTCGCGGAAAACCAGCAGTTCTTCCTCAACTCGTCCAACCCTACCAACTTCGAGCGCACCTGGAAGGGTGCCAGCTACGTCTATCGCGAACTGGGCCGCATCGATGCCCCGGTACAATTCGACCAGGTCATGGACTTTTCGTTTATTCAGGGGCTCCAGAAGAAGGGACTTTTCACCAACCAGAAAGATGAAAGCATCGCCTCTTTCACCCCTTCAAGCTTCAGAAAAGCATCGGCCGAGGCGCCGATCCTGACGCAGACCATCCGGATCAACTTCTATCCCAATTCGGCCAATCCCTATGAGCCGGCCCACGACGACCTTCTCAATCCGATCGCCGGGAAATTGTACGATCCGAATGTCGACGCCACGCTCGAACGTGTGGCGCGGCTGGCCGGCCAGTTTGCGCGCGCTGTCATTGTCGTTGAGGGTCACTGCGATTCAAGCCTGAGGGGTCACGCTTCTATCGATATGGTGCGCCAGCTCAGCCAGGACCGGGCCGAAGCGATCAAGCGGGCGCTGATCGACAAATTCAAGTTTGATCCGAACAAGTTCACCGTGGTGGGGAAAGGCTGGGACGTCCCCGCCGATCCCAACGATCCCAACAATCAGGCTCTCAACCGCAGGGTTGAAATCAGCGTTTTCCCGCCCGAACAGAAGTGAGGCATGCTGGGGGTGCGCAAGCTCGCCTGCGCCTTGGCTATCAGGCTGTGCGGGTCGTAAATGAGGATAGAATGAAGGCGGCGGCAAGCCGCCGCACTCCAGGGAGAATATCGAGGGCACCGTCGGACTGCCGGCGCCCAAGCGAAATTTGCACCATGGAGGAGCGGGCATGAGGTATTTCAGCGGTGTCGCATCAGCGGCGATTTTTGCTCTTGTCTTATTGACCGGAGGTTGTGGTTCATCGCCGTCGACCTCCAAGACGCCGGTTTTTAACAAACCCAACAATCCCGAAGCGATCAGGAAGCTGCTGAAGCCTGCGGCCGAGGCGCCGCCTCAGGATGGCATCGCAGCGGCGATCCTTATCGATACCTCGGGAAGTATGCAGGATCCCGTGACGGGCTCAGATAAAAAGCCGCATCCCAAGATCCAGGTGGCGCAGAAAGCCCTGCTCAATCTTCTCCAGCAGTTCAGCACTTTTGCGCAAAAGCATGCCGACAAAAAACTCCTGGTGGGCATCTACGAGTTCAGCTTCCGCAGAGGCCAGGCTTCCTGCCGGCAGATCGTAAAGCTCGGCCCGCCCGATGTCGCAGCCGCCCAGAGCGGCATCAAAAGTATCGTGCCGGAGGGCAGCACGCCCATTGGAGACGCTATGATCGCCGCGGCACGTGACCTTGAAGCCACGGGTCTCTCGCATCGCCACATCCTGGTCATAACCGACGGTGAAAGCAACATGGGCTACCTGCCGGGAGATGTGACCAGAGTCATCACGCAGGAACCCGACACGGCCCGCGCGGCGATTTACTTCATCGCATTCGACATCGGGGCCGAGCTTTTCGAGCCGGTCAAAGATGCGGGAGGACTGGTTCTGGCCGCCGACAGCGAGCAGCAGCTTACCGATACCCTCGATTTTATCCTGACGGGGAAGATCCTGGTCGAGCAGCCGCCCGCTCCCGTGCGCCCGCCGCATCCTCCCACGGTCATCCGCAAATAGGAGTTTGATTTTTGGATTTTTGATTTTGGATTTTGGATTTTGGATTGATGGTCGACGATGGGTGGCGGTAAGTCGACGCCTGAGTTTCCGTTCTGGAGTTTTTCAATTCAAAATCCACGGCCTTCGCCCGCATGGATTTCCCCCCTTGACTTTTCTTGACCAATCGGTAAAGTGATCTCATCCAAAAACGGAGCGGGTCATGCGCGGAGGGCGCGAGGCGGTGCTGAAGGCGGCGATCGAAATCTTTGCCCGGAAGGGATATGCCGGAGCCTCGACGCGCGAGATCTGCCGGGAGGCCGGGGTGACCAAGCCGGTATTGTATTACCACTTCCGCGGCAAGGAACATCTCTACCGAGAACTGATGATCGACTCCTTCGGCAACTACCAGAAGCTGCTGCTGAGCGCGGCGCAGACCCGCGGCACCCTGCGCGAACGGTTGGTGCGCATGGTTCAGACCGACTTCCGATCGACCCGGGACGATCCTGTGCGGACCATGTTTCTCCTGCGCATGGTTTTTTCACCCGGGGATCAGCATCCGCTCTTTGATATCGTCAAGGAAATGGAAAAGGAGCGGGATGTCATTGCCCGGGTTCTGCAGGAGGGTATTGACTCGGGCATCCTGAAGGGGAACACGCGCGACCTGGCTACGGCACTGATAGGGATGCAGCTGATAGCGACGCTCGAGCATCTTTTCACCGGCCGCGCCACGCTCACGCGCCGGCGGGCCGAGAAGTATGTCGATGTGCTGCTTCGGGGCTGCACGGTGCGGCACGACTTAGACCGATCGGTATAGTAAAAAGGACTGAGGATATGAAATCCGTTTTGCATTTTCTCATCGCGGCCGTGTTAGCTGTCCCTGGCGCCTCGGTCGCACTCGGGCAGTCTGTGCCCGCGACTCTTACCCTGTCCGATGCCGTCCGGCTCGCTCTGGAGCGCAATCCGGAAGTTCTGATCGCGCGCGAACAGCTGGAGGAGCTGAAGGGGAAAATAACCGAGGTACGTGCCGATGCCTACCCTCAGGTGACCATGCAGGGATTTGGATTGCGCCTGCGCGATCCCAGCATCCTCAACAGCGCCAGCTTCGACAAACTCCCCGATGAATTCCGCTCCGCGCTCGTGCCGCGGGGTGCCAACCTGTTCGACGTCGGACTGACCGTAACACAGCCGCTCTACAACGCGGGGAAAGTGGGGACGGCTATCAAGCTGGCTCTTGAGGGGCAGCGGGAGAAAGAGGCCGCGCTCGAAGCCGTGCGCCAGCGCGTGGCGTTCAAGGTTTTCCAGGCGTTTCACGATCTGCTGCTGGCGCAGGCCAACCTGGAAGTGGTGCGCGAGACCTACCGCCAGCGGGAGAAACACCTGGAGCAGGCGCGCAGCCGTTTTGCGCTCGGTGTCGCCACGGAGACCGACGTTTTGCGGTCCCAGGTCAACCTCGCCAACACGGAACCGGAGCGCATCCGCGCGGAGAATACGCTCCGGCTCGCACGTGCCGCGCTCAACAATCTGATCGTCGCCGACCTCGATGCCCCAACCGCGATCGAGGGGAAGCTCGATTATCTTCCCTGGACTGTGCCGCCGGCAACCGAACTCCAGGGGCAGGCACTCGAGGTCCGGCCTGAAGTTCTGGTTGCGAAGCGACTCCTCCAGGAGGCCAGGCTGCTGGGAGCGCTCGCCCGAAGTGAGAACAAGCTGAAGGTGGATCTGGAAGGACGCTATGGATACAACATTCGCAATCCCAAAAACCTGTTCAACCAGGACTTCAACCGGTGGAACGTCACCTTGAACTTCCGGCTTCCATTTTACGATGGGGGGCGCAAGGCCGGCCAGGTGGTGCAGGCCGATTCGAGGCAGCGTGCAGCGGAACACAACCTGGCGCAGCTCGAAAACAACGTCAGGCTGGAGATCAAGGCGGCCACGGACGATCTGCAGTCGTCCGCGGAGGCAATCGCGGCGGCGCGCCTGAACGTCTCTCAGGCCGAGAAGGTGCTCGAGATGATGCAGGCGAACTATCAATATGGCGCGGCGACCACCCTGGATGTCATGGATTCGCAGACGGCGCTCACCATCGCGCGCAATGCCGAGATCAATGCGACCTATCAGTACCAGATCGCCAAAGGCCGGCTCAGGCTGGCGGCCGGAATGCCCATCCTCGACGGGGAGGTAAAACAGTGATGAAGAAATGTGCAGGGATCATCTTGTTCCTGACCTTGACGGCCGCCGCACAGTGGCGGTGCAGCAGCAACGGGACTGCGGTGAGCACAGGCATTCCCGGCCCCGCGCCCGCCGCCGAGCTGGCAGTCAAGGTTGCACCCGTTTCCGTAGTGGATTGGCCGGTTACGATCCCGATTTCGGGGAGCCTGCGCTCGCAGTCGAACGTGGAAATCAAGTCCGAGGTCGGAGGCAGGCTGACGGCCACCTATTTTGAGGAGGGCGACGCGGTGCACAAGGACCAGTTGCTGGCCGAAATTGATCCCGTCAACTACCGCCTGGCCTATGATCAAGCCGCGGCGACGCTGGCGGTGGCACAGGCTGGGCTGGACCGGATTCAGGTCACACTGGATCATGCGCGGCGCGAGAAGGAGCGGGCAGACAACCTGCTGCGCACCGGAGGCATCACCGAGAAAGACCACCAGGCGGCGGTTACCGGGGTGAAAGAAGCCGAGTCCCAGGCGCGTCTGGCCCAGGCGCAGATCGACCAGGCGCGCTCGGCCGTGAACATTGCCGACAAGGCCCTCAAGGACTGCCGGATCGTCGCGCCGGCCGACGGCCAGGTGCGCCGCAGGTACCTCGACAGAGGATCGTTGCTGGCGCCGGGAGCATCCGTCTACAGCCTGGTCGACAATGCCCGTCTGGAACTGGAGTGTCTCGTGCCCTCCTACCAGCTGTCCGGCGTCAGGCTGGGGCAGCGGGCCGCATTCACAACGCCGACCTGGGGCGAGCGCCGGTTCGGAGGGAATGTCTCGGCGGTCAACCCCATGGTCGAGTCCGACAACCGCTCCGTCAAGGTCATTGTGAAGATCGCGAATCCCGGGGGCGAGCTGCGCAGCGGCATGTTTGCCCGCGGCGAAATCGAGGTACGCATCGAGAGCAAGGCCATCGTGATCCCGCGATCGGCCCTGGTCGTCGGGCAGGAGCAGTCGTCTTCGGGGAGAGTGTATGTGGTCTCGGGCGGCCGCGCGCTCCAGCGCGAGGTTCAGGTGGGCGGGGTCCGCCAGGACCAGCTATGGATTCAGCGGGGGCTGGCGGAGGGCGATCAGGTTATTGTCGACATAGGGCCCTCGTTGAAGGATGGCGTGCCGGTGCGCGCCATCCCGGACCGCTCTGCCGGGGAGCAATGAACTATGCTGCTTTCGGATCTTTCTATAAAACAGCCGGTTTTTGCCACCATGCTTATGGTGGGTCTGGTAGTGCTCGGCATCTTTTCCTACAAGGAATTGTCCACGGACCTGTTCCCGAATGTGGATCTTCCGGTAGTCAGTGTTCGCACTCTCTATCCCGGGGTCTCGCCCGAAACAGTGGAGACGGAGGTCACGAAGCGCATCGAAGAGGCGATCAACCCGATCCAGGGGGTGCGTCATATCTCATCGGTTACCTCGGAAGGCTTTTCGAGCGTCGTGGCCGAATTCCAGCTCGGCACGAACATCTATTCCGCCGCACAGGACGTGCGCAGCAAGGTGAGCGCCCTGCGCCGGGATTTCCCGACCGGCGTGGAAGAGCCCGTGATCGAGCGCCTGGATCCTGCGGATCTTCCCATTCTCTCGCTCTCGGTCACCTCGGAGCAGCTCTCCCCGAAGCAGCTCACTTCGCTGGTTGAGAAAGTCATCTCCAAGCGCCTCGAGAACATCGAAGGGGTGGGATCACTTACCATTGTGGGCGGGCAACGGCGCGAGATCCAGATTCTGCTCGATCCGGCCAGGATGAAGAGCTACAACCTCACCGTGCCGGAAGTCGTAACCGCGCTGCGGAGAGAAAACCTCGAAGTGCCGGCAGGGAAGATCGAACACGGCCGGATGGAAGAGCTCGTCCGCGTCGACGGCAAATTTGCCGACGCGGACGGCTTTCAGGCCCTGATTGTCAAATCGATCCACGGCGTGCCGGTCTACCTGAATGAAGTGGCGTCCGTGGCGGACGGCTACGAGGAGCAGCGGACCCTGGCGTTGATTGACGGCCGGAGAGCGCTGGCGCTGGAGATCAGGAAGCAGTCAGGCGGCAACACCGTCAACGTCGCGGAGGCCGTGAAGGCGGCGCTTCCCAGGTTGAACCAGGAGTTTTCCGGCCGGGCGCAGATCGCCGTGGTCAAGGACCTGTCGACCTTCATTCGCGACTCCGTCGAGGATGTGCGCAACACTCTGATTCTCGGCGCCATCTTCACGGTCTTTGTGGTCTTCATTTTCCTCAACAGCTGGCGCAGCACGGTGATCACGGGGCTGACGCTGCCGGTGTCGATCATTTCCGCCTTCATCGTGATGAAGATCTTCGGGTTCAGCCTGAACATCCTGACCCTCATGGGGCTCTCGCTTGCCGTCGGCCTGCTGATCGACGATGCCATCGTCGTGCGCGAGAACATTGTCCGGCACATGCAGCACGGCCGCGGTCACTATGAGGCGGCGCGCATCGGCACATCGGAGATCGGGCTGGCCGTGATGGCCACCACCTTTTCGATTATCGCCGTGTTCGTTCCGATAGCCTTTATGAAGGGAATCGTCGGGCGCTTCTTCTATGAATTCGGCATCACGGTGGCGTTTGCCGTGCTTGTCTCGCTATTCGTCTCCTTTACGATGGACCCGATGCTGTCGTCGCGCTGGTACGATCCGGCCATCACCGCGGGGCGCCGCCGCGGTCTGAGCCGTGTGCTGGAGGCGTTCGACCGGCAATTCGAGCGGCTGCACGGCGTGTACGAGAAGACGATCGGCTTTGCGCTGCGCCATCGCGCCTGGGTTCTCGGCATTGCCTTCCTGTTGTTCGTCGCCGCGCTTTCGGTTTTCCCGCGCCTGGGAACCACATTTATGCCGGATTTTGACCGGGGGGAATTCCAGGTGAGCTTCAAGTCAGCGCCCGGGGCGAGCCTGGAGCAGACCGAGAGCATAGCCGGGGACATCATCGGCACGATTGCGCGCCAGCCTGGGATCGCCTACACGTTTACGACGATCGGGGCGGGAGCTTCCGGTTCCATGAACGAAGGAGTGATTTACGTCAAGCTCAAGCCAAAAGCCGTGCGGCAACTATCCGACTACCAACTGCGCAGCCTGTTGCGCTCGCAATTCGCCTCCTACGGTCTCGCGACCACCAGCGTGGAAGAGGTGACGGAGATGGGGGACGCCAAACCGGTCCAGATCAGCGTGCGCGGCCCAGACCTGGCGGGACTGGATCGACTCTCGATGCAGGTAGCCGATCTGGCCCGCGCCGTGCCGGGTGCGGTCGACGTCGACCGCAGCCTGGACCGGGACAAGCCCGAGGTTAAAATCCGCATTGACCGCAAGCTGGCCTCCGACCTGGGCATCAATCTCGACTCGGTAGCCGTGACGCTCCGGGCGCTGCTCAACGGGGAAGTGGCGACCCAGTTTGAAGATCCCGAGGGGGATGCTTACGATGTCAGAGTGCGCCTGGCGGCGCAGCAGCGGCGCGCGCTCGAGACGCTCAATGACGTCGACATCCTCAGCTCCAAAAAAGATTTGGCGGGGAAGGACATGCTGATCCCGGTCGGCCAGGTGGCCGGCTTCCAGCGGAGCACGAGCGCATCCCAGATCCGCCGTTATGATCTGATCCGCGAGGTGCGCGTCTCGGCCAACACAGCGGGACGGCCGATGGGGGATGTCGTCAACGACATTCGGGCGCGCGGTTCCGCACTGAATCTCCCGTCGGGATTCGAAGTCCTGTACACCGGCGAAGCGGAGGACATGCGCGAGAGTTTCGGTTATATTTACGACGCCCTCATTCTGGCCGTCGTTTTCATCTACCTGATCCTGGCGTCGCAGTTCGGGAGCTTCACGCATCCGCTCGCCATTATGCTCTCGCTTCCTCTGTCCCTCATCGGCGTGGTCGGCATGTTGCTGCTGACGGGCGACACTCTGAACATCATGTCGATGATCGGGCTGATTCTGCTCATGGGGCTGGTCACCAAGAATGCGATCCTGCTGATCGACTACACCAACAAACTGCGCCGGGGCGGGATAGAGCGGGACGCAGCGCTGGGGAAAGCGGGCAACACGCGCCTGCGCCCCATCGTCATGACGACGCTGGCGATGATCTTCGGCATGCTGCCGCTCGCCTTCCAGATCGGCGCCGGCTCCGAGATCAGGGCACCCATGGCAAGAGCCGTGATCGGCGGCTTGATCACTTCGACGCTGCTGACCCTGCTGGCTGTGCCGGTGGTCTACTCCCTGCTCGACGACCTGATGCGCAAGGTGTTTCCGGCCAGGAAGCCGCTTGAGGCGAAGGCCAACCAGGGAGCGCCAGTATAGCGAGGCCTCGATGTTTCTTTGGCACAGGCATTTCGCCTGTGCCAACCCCCGTTGTCACGAATACGAGCCCCGTCGTGGCTCAATGAATCTCCAAGTGCGATGGCCAGGGGAAAATTTCCCGGGTCCTCAGCGGACGAACGGCAATTCATGGGACTTTTAGTCAGAGGGGCAGTGTTATATCTATTGCACTTGTCATTTCGTGACGATATCGGCATAAGATTTGCATGAGGTTCACTGAAGCTCCTCAGCGAATTTACCCTGGGGCGAAGGGCAGGTAGTCACCATGAAGCCAAAGAACCCGGACAGCGCTCGATCCAATCCCTGGCCGATGCTCGTTTGGCTTCTTCTGGGTCCCATGCCCCTGTTCCTTGTGCTCGCATTTCAGGCACACAGGGCGCCGGCCCACGGCAAAGCCGAGGCCATGACCAGCCGCCCCATGGTGTTTGCAATCCCGGCGACGCCGAGGCTCGCACCTAGGGTTCAAGCTGCGCAGGCCCCTGCCCGGCAAGACTCCGAAAAGCCGGTCGGGAAGGCCGCCAAGACCCAATAGCGCGGCATCAGACAATTACCTCGCAGCTTCCAACACTCCATGATCCAGATGCCTTCCTGGAGTCTACAGGTCTTTGTGGTCTATTTCTTGCCGTTGCTTTGCCTCGGGGCGCGATCCGAGGCATAATATGGCAAGCCTGGGAGGAAGGGCTTTATGCCATTGTTCGAATATATCTGTAAGAAGTGCGGCCACCGCTTCGAGGCCCTTGTTTTCGGATCGGAACCGCCTGATTGTCCCATGTGCCACAGTCGCGAACTGGAGCAGATCTATTCTTCTTTTGCCACGTCCGGGAGCAGCAAAAGCGGCGGGATTTCTTCCGGTTCGGGCATTGGCTGCGGCGCAAGCAGCGGCGGCGGGGGCGGGTGACGGCTTTAAGCTCAGACCGTGGGTCTGAGCGCATGCGGGGCGCTCCCCGTTTTTGCGGAGGTGCTTGTCTTGAACTCTGATATCAAAGCCCGCATCCGGATGTTGGAGCGGGGTGAAGTCACACCTGAGATCGGCGCCCTTTACGATCAACTTCTCGAGCTGCGGGGCGTGGTGCCCAACATGTTCAAGACCATCGCTCATACGCCCGAACTCGCCATGGGTATCGCTGCGTTTTTAAAACCGCTGATGGGTGAGGGCGCTTTGCCGGGATGGTACAAAGAGCTCGTGGCCACCCGGGTGGCGATTTTGCAAAACTGCGACTATTGAACATCGGCCCACTCTGCTTCGGCGAAGCAGAAAGGCGCAACCGCGGAGCAGGTCCAGGGCGTGAGGGACTTCGAGAATGGGCCCTTCACGGAGCGCGAGAAGCTAGGTTTCCGCTTCGCGGATCGCGTGCATCGTTCGGCGCTTGAGATTGACGACGCTTTCTACGCCTCTCTACGAGACACATTCATAGACCGTGAAATCATAGAACTGGCGGCCGTGGCGGCGGCCTACGAATTCTTCACCCGGTTCGTCGACTCGCTCCGCATCCCGACAACTCCCTTGCCTGATGAATGGAAATCGGGGACGTCACCCACTAGTGTCCCATTAGAAGTTGAATAGCTACAATTGGTTACCGGAATCGTCGTTGGACGGCTCGCGCGCTGATTCCGTAAGTATTTGATAAATCGAAGTTTTCTCAAAACAGGTGACGCTCAAAATCTGGCGTCTTGACCGCGTTCTCAGAGGTGCCGTAGAAAGCCTTAATTCGCAAGTGTTGCTTGATCCACTTAAAAAAGAGTTCGATCTGCCACCGGTGTTTATACAGCTGCGCTATGACGAATGCGGGGAGCCGAAAGTTATTTGGGACGTCACCCGTTTTTGAGAATTGAAAGGCTCGATTTTGCATTTCCTGGCTTTTCCGGCTGCCAACGTGACGAGGCCCAGGAAATCGCCCTCTGACAAGCCCCAGGATCGACGATCTTCCGAAGATCCGTATCTGGATCCTGCAGTCAGCATGGCGGCCGGTTTTCATAGATTTCCCTCAGGGATTCAGCGAGAGGCTACCGTGCCGCGCAGGAAGGTATAGATGGTTTTCAGAAACCGGGATCCACTGGCCATTGATTGATGAAGACCTGTCGGTGAACGGTCTGTTGAAAACGCACGACTGAGCTGTTACCCGGCATCAACGGTATGGAGGTTTGCCGTCGTAATAGCCCTGGCGCGAGCGGACACGCAATTCCGGGTGTTTGGGCGCGCGCACGGTAATGCGACGGAAGCTCCCGTCTGACTTGGGATCCGGCGAGTAGTAACTGAGCAGATATTGCGCCTCCAGTTCCGCGGCAATACGGCCATAAATCTCACCCAGGTCCTCGAGTTTCTCCGCCAGGAACGCCGCCCCACCCGTTTCTTCCGCGAGCGCCTCCATCGCCTGCTGGCCGCGCAGGCTGACGTTGTTCAGGCGGATCGACGGCCCGCCCGGGTTGATCGAGTAGAAAATGCAATCGGCCTGCTGAACCTCGCGAAGTGCGTCCGCCTGTTTCTGCTCGCTGAAGTTGTCTTCGCCGTCGGAGAGCACGATCTGAACGCGGCGGGTGTCGGGATCGGCGGGCCCGCGCAGCAATTGCGCTGCCGCGATGACCGAGTCGAAGAATGCCGTGGAGGCTCCTGATGACTGAAGCTGATTCAAACCATCCATGGCCGTGATCAACGACGTGGTTCGTTCGAGCAGGATTTTCGGTTTGGCGGTGATGCCGACAATCGACACGGCATCCCGCGGCTTGAAGATCGTCTTCAGGAAACTGGTGGCCGCCTGCTGCTCGAAGTCGAAGCGCGGGCGGGTGCTGCCTGTCAGATCAAACGTCAGGACCATGTCCAGCCGCGTCAACCCCGGCTGGCCCAGATGTTCTATGGTCACGGGGCTACCGTTTTCCTGGACGACGAAATCCTCCAGCTGCAGGTTCTTGACGGCGTGCCCTGCAGCATCGGTAACCGACACCGGTATGAGTACGAGGCTGGTATTGACGCGGATGGTTCCCGCCTTGGGGGGCGGCTGCTGGGCAGGATTCTGCGGCGTCAGGCTCTGGATCCCGGCATCGGGGTGCAAACCTGCAAACGAGGACAGAGGGATCAGGATGAGCAGGAAAAGCAAGACGCGAAAGCGCATAAGACTCAGTTTGTTTTGGACCGCCTTTTCCTTTCCTGATGGATTGTGGTGCGCAGACCCCGCCGTACGGCCGGGCCTCCTTCCCTCTCATGAAGTACCATGCTCAGACCGGGCCGTCCAGCCCTATTTGGCGATCTGGCCGGTTAAGCCCTTGTTTACCAGGATTTTAACTTCAACACGCCGGTTCTGCTTCCGGCCGTCGAGAGTGGAATTGTCCGCCACCGGCTGCTTGGCGCCAAACCCAAAAGGGGTCACGAGCCGCCGCAGCGGAATCGAGCAATTCTCCGTCAGGTAGCGGACGACGGCGTCGGCCCGGCGCTCACTCAGTCGCTCATTGGCGGCTGCATCCCCTTCCGACGAGGCATAACCGGTGACTTCGATCATGAAGCCTTTCTCGTTCTTGGCTGCCCCGGCAAGCGTGTCGAGCTGTGCCTTGGCCTCTTTGCTCAGTACGGCACTGCTCAGCTGGAAGCGCACGGTCG
Source organism: Terriglobia bacterium (assembly GCA_020072565.1). Lineage (NCBI taxonomy): Bacteria > Pseudomonadati > Acidobacteriota > Terriglobia > Terriglobia bacterium. The sequence continues at coordinate 20,977 of JAIQGI010000013.1, read as the reverse complement.
TCGTGCTCTTGACGTCGAAATCGTCCAGAGAAGAAATACGCGCGTCGGCGGCACGGGCGGTCGACCTGGCGGCTTCGATCCCTTCGCGTGCAGCGTCTTTCGCGGCCGCATTGGCTGCATCCCCGGTATCCTGGGCGGCCTTGGCGGCGCTGCGGGCTGCTTTGGCGACGGCCGATACCTCCTCCACCTGGCCCGAGAGCCGCTGAGCGTTCTGTTCGGTCTGCACAAGCTTGGTCTCCACCTCGGCCAGGCGGGTCTCTATCGGATCTACCCTGGTCTCTACAGAACTGGCGAGGCGGAGATCATTGTCCTTGAGCTTGACCTCATCCGCCACAAGCTGCCCTCCACTGTTCTGCCTGCCCGTGACCTCGACGCTCAGCCCACGCAGGAGCTGGGTGAGGGCATAGTTCCGGCTGCGCCGGAACGGGTTGCTCTTCTTCTCCTTGACCCGGGTGCTGTCGATCAGTGCCACAACAATGTTCGAGCCGCGGGCGTCCCGCAGGGTCAGGGAATCGGCGTCGCGCTTGACGATGACACCTTCGACCGTCATTTTCTGCCCGGCAGCGGCTGACTTGCTTTGGGACGTTGCCGGTTGATTCGGGGCCTGGGCATGCAGGAGTGCGGCAATCAGGATGAACGGCAGCAGTGTTACCGGCACGCCTGTACGCCAGCGGTTGTGAGCGGTGTTCATAAATATTCCTCCGGAAGTTCCAAACGACTATAATGCTATAGTGCTTTAACCTCTTAATTTTGCATAAACTTCGCAGGATGTCGACATTTATTTCCTTTGAGAGGGAAAATGATCAAGATTGGGGAAAACAAACGATAACATCACTGCCCTGCAAATAGACAAATCGGTATTGGAATCGGTAGTGCTATCGCCATCGCAATCGGAGCACCTAACCGGCAAAACCCGATAGCGATTGCGATCCCGATACTGAGGCTTTGTGAAGCTGAGTGGAAACAGGCGTGCCGGGACCTTTGCGGAGGAGCGCAGAATCATGGAAACACAAATCCAGACACTGGAAACCTTGTCGGAACGCATCAGGAGGCTGGAGCGCCAAAATCAGCGACTCAAACAGGCCGGGATTCTGATGCTTCTCGCGATCGGCTCCGTTTTTCTGATGGCGCAAGTAAAGGCGACAAAGGCGCCGCCCGTGAAAGCGGCCAAGGCGCTCGAAGCGGGCAAGTTCATCCTCCAGGATGGGCGGGGGAAAAGGCGCGCGGAACTGGGACTTTTTGCAGACCGGCCGGCCCTGGTTTTTTATGATGATGCCGATAACGCCACCCTGTCATTAGGTGTAGAGCCCGAAGGTGCGGGGCTGACTCTCTACGACAGAAATGCACAGAAGGCGGCGGGTCTGAACTACACTTCGAGCGGGCCCGTGATGACACTGTACGACGCGGGCAGAAAGCGGCTGAACTTGAGCGTCACCGGCCAAGGGCCTGCCGTCGGCTTGCTCGGGAAGAACAGCGAAGCCAAGGCAGCCCTGGGTCTGACCGTCGAGGACAATCCCTTCCTCCATCTCTTCGGCGCCCGCGAGCGCGGCGGCGCGCAGTTGCTCGCGACACCGGACCGGACCGTGCTGCGCTTCTTCGATGCTTCCGAGAGGGCGCGCGCCGTGCTGGGGATCGTGGATAAGGACAGTGCCCCCGGATTGGTGCTGAACGACAGTGCCGGCGTCGCGCGCGCGATCCTGATGCTGACTGCCGAAGCCCCCGGGATGGAGTTTTTCGACCAAAACCGAGTCAGGACCTGGTATGCCCGCTAAACGACTCGCCGATGGACAATGATCATTGCAGCGCTGCAGACAGGCGGCGAGATATCCGGAGAAAAAGGAGACATCCTCGTTTTCCAGTTGCCGCGCAGCCATGAACCGTTCCGAGTGGAAAACAGCAACGTCTCCTTTTTGCCCCTGTTTGCCGGCGTTGGCCTGTGGTTATGTGTAATTCCCGGGTAAGATCAAAGCGAGGGCATATGGAGGTGATCGATGGCGATCCAGGAAAAGATGCGTGCCATGGTGTTGGTAGCTCCCCGGAAGCCTCTTCAGGACATGGAAATGGCTGTGCCCGCGCCAGGTCCTACGCAGGTTCTGATCGAAATTCACGCCTGTGGAGTGTGCCGGACGGACCTGCACATCGCCGATGGCGAATTGCCGCAGCCGAAGCTCCCCTTGATCCTGGGACATGAGATCGCGGGCACAATAATCCGGCTCGGTGACAAAGTGGCCGGATTCAAGGTGGGCGACCGGGTTGGCGTGCCGTGGCTCGGGTACAGTGACGGCACTTGTCGCTATTGTGTCACGGGTCGTGAGAACCTGTGTGACCACGCACGCTTCTCGGGTTACTCCATCGACGGCGGCTATGCCGAATTCACCGTCGCGGACTACCGTTATTGCCTCCATCTGCCGGAATCGTATACTGATGCCGAGGTGGCGCCTCTGCTGTGTGCCGGGCTGATCGGGTACCGATCCTACCGCATGGTTGGCAGGAACTCCGAACGACTGGGCTTTTACGGCTTCGGCGCTGCCGCGCATCTCCTGGTGCAGATCGCCGTTTACCAGGGGAAAAAGGTATACGCTTTCACCAAACGCGGCGACAGGGAAGCGCAGAATTTCGCGCGCAGGCTGGGTGCGGTCTGGGCGGGATCCTCCGATGAGATGCCCCCGGAGGAGTTGGACGCCGCCGTCATCTTCGCCCCAGTGGGCGCTCTGGTGCCGGCCGCCTTGCGCGCCACCGCCAAGGGTGGTGAAGTTGTCTGCGGCGGCATTCACATGAGCGATATTCCGGCTTTCCCTTACAGCATCCTATGGGAGGAGCGCTCGATACGCTCGGTGGCCAACCTGACCCGCAAGGATGGATTGGAGTTTTTCGAGATCGCGCCCAGGGCGAAGGTGAAGGCGGAGGTCGTGCTCTTCCCCCTGGAAAAGGCGAACGACGCCCTCGACGGGGTGAGGCAGGGGAAACTGGAGGGCGCCGCCGTCCTCAAGATCCGCTCCTAACCCTCGCTCGCACCAGGCGCGCTGGAGTGCGGCAGCTTGCTGCCGCCCTTGGCGATGTTTCGATTTGAAAAGCGGCGGCACGCCATTGAGCTCCCATGGATAAACAAAAAGCCCTTGAGCGGGCACCCTGCATCGCTTAAGCTGAGCACTCTTTTTGCCCGGACCCGCAGATCATATCCGGGGTCCTGAGTGACCAGTCATTTTAGCAATCGATAATCCGACTATGACGGGAGGTTTCGCATGAATCTGGCACGCTTTCCCCGCAGGCGCTATACCGAAGGACCGACACCGCTGGAGGCAGTACCGCGTTTTTCTGCCGCGGTTGGTGGTCCGAACATTTACATCAAGAGAGACGATCTCCTTGGCCTGGCTGCCGGAGGCAACAAGACGAGGAAGCTCGAGTTTTTGGTTGCCGATGCCCTGGCTCAAGGCGCCGACACCTTGATTACCTGCGGAGCGGTTCAATCCAACCACTGCCGGCTCACCCTGGCGGCAGCGGCCAAGGAAGGGCTGAAGTGCAGGCTCGTCCTGGAAGAGAGGGTTCCGAAGAGCTACAAGCCGGATGCGAGCGGGAACAACTTCCTGTTCCGGCTTCTGGGGGTCGAGCAGATCAAGGTGGTCCCCGGCGGCTCCGATATGATGAAAGAAATGCTCATGGTGGCCGACGAGGTTTCCGCCGCGGGCCGCAAGGCTTACATCATCCCCGGAGGCGGCTCGAATCCGATTGGGGCTACCGGCTATGTGGCCTGCGCCGAGGAGATTCTCGCTCAGCTTTTCGAAAAGGGAATCAACATCAATAGGGTCGTCTGTGCGAGCGGCAGTGCCGGAACGCACGCAGGAATTGTCACGGGCTTGTACGGCAACAACAGCAACATCCCTGTTGTCGGCATCGACGTCAGCCGCCCCAAGGAAGTGCAGGAAAAACTCGTCTACGACCTGGTTCAGAAAACCGCGGCGCGTGTCGGCATCAAAGGGGAGATTCCAAGAGATGCGGTCCTCTGTTTCGGCGACTATGTAGGCCGGGGTTACTCGATTCCGACGCCGGAGATGGCCGAGGCCGTGAAAATGCTGGCCAGAACCGAGAGCATCCTTCTCGATCCTGTTTACACCGGCAAGGCGATGGCCGGCTTGATTGATCTGGCCCGCAAGGGATTTTTCAAGAAAAACGAAAATGTCCTGTTCGTGCACACCGGGGGATCGCCGGCCTTGTATGCTTACATGCCGGATCTTGTGGATTGACAGCCATCACGAATGATGGCGGTGTAATCAAGAAAAGCAAAATCTCAGCGCAGAGGCCGCGGAGATACTATGTGTTCCTACATCTGCTTCTCTTTGCCCCTGATTATTCATGAATATGCGATCAGAGGACCGTTTTGGACGCGGAAAAACTCCGACAGATGCTGACCGTTCGGTCCTGGTCGGCGGGCAAAAGCTCCTGCCCGCGTTTATCAGCGTCCAATTCTGTTTCTTTGCACCGGCATGCGGTTCTGCTTCATGAATAACTCAGGCTACGGGCTCCGCGTTGAGGTTTTTTGCATCGCGGCTCTGCCGTGATACAACGTTGCGCCATGGAAGCATCGACGCAGGCTGCAGTACAGGCACCGACACTAAGGCGTGAACTGAGCCGATGGGACCTCACGGCCATCGGTGTGAACCAGGTGATCGGCGGCGCGATTTTCCTGATGCCCTCGCAGGTTGCCGCACTGGTGGGTGCCTGGAGCGTGCCGGCATTCGTGCTGGCCGGATTGGCATCGCTCCTGGTGGCACTGTGCTTTGCCGAGGTGGGCAGCAGGTTTGAGGGCACGGGCGGTCCGTATCTGTACACGCGCGAGGCCTTCGGCCGGTTCGCAGGATTTGAAGTAGGCTTCATGCAGTGGTTCACGCGCGTGGCGAGCCACGCATCGGTCGTGAACGGTATTGCGGTGGCGCTCGGCTTTTACTGGCCCGCGGCGGCAGCAGAACCGGGACGCAGCACTGTCATCATCGGCCTGACGCTCGTCTTGACCGTGATCAACGTCGTAGGCATTCGCCAAAGCTCCTGGGCAGTAAACCTGCTGACCATCGGCAAGCTGCTGCCGTTGGGAATATTCATTGCTATCGGCGTTTTTTTCATCAATCCCGCCAACCTGGGCTTATTGAGGCCGGTCACCTGGCAGCAGGGGACCACGGCAGCCCTGCTGATGATCTTCGTCTACGGCGGTTACGACGTTGTGCCGGTCCCTGCCGGTGAAGCAAACGACCCGCGCCGCCACGTGCCCTTTGCGCTGGTGATGACGATTGCGACCGTAACGGTAGTGATGACATTGACTCAGTTGGTCGCGGCGGGCACGCTGCCCAGTCTGGCAGCTTCCACGACGCCGCTGGCGGATGCTGCCCACATCTTCATGGGGGCGGCGGGCGCCCTGCTGATCGGGATCGGGTCGGTGATTTCCATGACCGGGAACAATGCGGGCCAGATCCTGACTGGATCCCGCATGCTGTTCGCGCTGGCCGAGAACGGGCAATTGCCGAAATGGTTCGGCCGCATCCACGTGAGGTTCCGCACTCCGGCGAACGCGATTCTCTTTTCCTCAACCGTGGCACTGCTGCTGGCCCTGACCGGCTCATTCGTCAAACTGGCGGTTGTCAGCGCCGTGGCGCGCCTGGTCACCTATACCGGCGCAAGCGCGTCGACGCTGATCCTGCGCGCGCGGCGCTTCGAGGGCGCGGTAAAGCGGCCGACTTACGTGATTCCAATGGGACCGCTGGTCCCCATTTTGGCTATCCTGGTTTCCCTGGCGATCCTGTTTGGCGCCACACGAAAACAGATTCTGGGAGGCGGCCTGGCCCTGGCGGCGGGCGCAATCCTGTTCGCCATCAACCAACGGCCCCGTCGCCTGCTTTGAAACCTCGAGGGCTCAGACACCCTAAGTAACTCATCGCCAACGGCTTTCCGCAAGTCCTGCAGTCCTGGAATATGTGTGTTGGTTGTTTCTCCGAGGGTCTATTGTAAGTCCAGTGACGTGCCGATACGAAGGCAGGCGGACCTCTCCCTGCACTTTCCGGGTACGTCTGCACGCACGCGAGATCCCATCCCCCCCCAAACGACGACCTTCCCCGTGCCGGGCTAAGGAAACAGACCATGAAATGGAAATCCTACAGTCGTTTACGGGTGCAGCTGTTTCGCATTTTCAGCCTCATCTTGGTCACGTTTCTGCCGGGCATGGCTCCGCACGAGAGTGCCGGCGCAATGCAGCGTTCTGCAGCAACGCGGGAACAGATCGACAGAATTCTGCAGCGCTATGACAGGGTAAGGATGGACACGGCACGAGTGGCGCAGCAGGTCCGTGATACCGGCGAATTCAGGATCGCCACCCCGGATCAGATCTTTGATGTCGTCCTGGAGCCTTATGATCTGCGCGCCTCCGGCTGCGTGGCTGAGGAGGAACTGCCGGGAGGCGCCAGGAGCGAGCTCGCGAGGGCGCCGGCACACACCTTCCGTGGCACGGTACCGCGACTCTGGGACTCGGAGGCACGTTTCACTGTCAGGGACGCAACTTTGGAAGGGGTGATCCTGACACCCGATGAGTGGTACTACATCGAGCCGCTGCGCAATTTCTCCCCCTCGTCGGATCCGTCGGAGATGGTGGTTTACCGCCGGTCGGATATCCGTCCCGAAGTCCTCGGTGTCTGCGGCACCACGCTGGCCCACAGGATTGGGGAAGCCCGGGAACTGGTCGAACCCCGCATGCTCGCTGCGACTTCCGGGGTGCGGGCAGCCCAGGTAGCGACAGAAGCCGATTATGAGTACGTGGTCGCCTGCGGGGGAGCGACGGAAGCGAATGCGACGATTCTCGACATTCTCAACCAGGTGGATGGCATCTATCAGTCACAGCTTTCGATTTCGCTTCAGGTCGTCTACCAGCATGTCTGGTCTACGCCGACCGATCCTTACAGCTCGACTGCTCCGTCCGCCATGCTTTCGGAGTTCCGCGATCACTGGAACGCCAACTTCTACTATGTGCCGTTCGATCTCGCTCATATGTGGACCGGCAAGAACATGGACGGGAGCACTATCGGCATCGCCTATCTGTCGGTGGTGTGCGAGGCCCGAAGCTACAGCTACGGCGTTTCCCAGAGACTCACCTCCTCCCCCGGCAAATACCTCCTCACGGCTCACGAGATCGGTCACAACTTCGGCGCCACACACACGGAACAGGCGAGCCCTGCACCCACGGATTGCGGCAATACCATCATGAACAGCACCATTGGGACGGGATCGACATTTTGTCCCTATTCGCGCGCGGAGATCGCAGCGCATGTCGCGTCGGCTTCCTCCTGCCTTACCTCAGGACCGGCTGCGCCTTCGAACCTGACTGCGATCGCAGTCTCGAGTTCTCAGGTCAACCTGCTATGGCTGGACAACAGCGCCGACGAGACCGGCTTTGCGGTCGAGAGAAAAGAAGGTGCTGGGGGGATCTGGTCGCAAGTTGGAACGACTGCAGCGAATGTGACTTCCTTCAGCGATACGGGATTGGGCACAAACACGAATTATTACTATCGCGTCGAGGCCACTGGAGCTGCCGCCGACTCTGCATATTCCAATGAGGTTTCCGCTACCACCCTGTCCAGTCCGCCCACGATCACGGGGATGGCTCCCTCAAGCGGCCGCGCAGGAACTGTAGTCACCATCACAGGTACGAATCTGAACGGGGCAACAACCGTCAAGTTCAACACCTCCGCCGCGGCCGGTTTCACGGTAGTGTCGCCGGCGCGAATTACGGCGACCGTCCCGGCAGGGGCGACTTCCGGCAGAATCAGCGTCACTACTCCCGTGGGAACAGGCGCAAGCTCTGCAGTGTTTACCGTCAGTGCCAGCCGGTGCGACATTAATGGCGACGGATCGGTAAACGTTCTGGACATACAGTTGCTGATCAACTCGATTTTGGGCATCCCGGGGAGCCCGACAAACTGCGACATCAACGGCGACGGGGTCACAAACGCCCTGGATCTGCAGATGCTGATAAATGTGATTCTGGGCCTGACCGGCTGCCCAGGCTAAGAAAAGTGTCATGAGTGATGGGTGAAACCCTCCTTTACCTGCGACCCATCACTCATGACTCATGACCTATCACTTCTGGATCTCGGATGGGGCGATATAGCGGACGGCATCCAGTTTAGCGAGCGCTTCCAGGTTACCGATCGGCAGCCGTCCGATCAGCATCATCGCGCTCTTCGGTTCCAGGACGACCTCGAACCCGAGCCGCTTCAATTCAGCCAGGACCGCGGTGTTTTTCTCAGCGAGCCAGATCTGAATTGAGGCTTTGCCATCACGAACGAACTTTCCTTCATCTGCGCCGGGCTTGGCGCCCGGAACGCCAAGCCGCGCGATCAAGGCTGCGATTGCCGGGTGAAACTTGGTGCCGATTTGATTGCGCTTCAACTCAGCCGCTGATAACGCACGGGAGATTTCTGCATTCGCGATGACGGGGGCTGGCGCCATCTGCCGGGGGCCTACACCTCCACCCATCCCTCCGGCCATCGCAAGGCCTTTGACCATCGAGAGGTTTGCAGCTGACGTTGCCGGCATCCCCTCACCGGGCGCGCCGAATATCCCCCGATAGCTCACGCCGTCGGGTAATTCCACGGGCACTTCGATACGGCGCGGTTTGCCCCCCTCGGTGATGGTCATCTCCTCTACTGCAACAAAGGACGTGAACTGAGTCATCAGCCCGAAATCCAGCCCTAGTTGGGTGATCTGCTCCCGGAGATCGGATTGCATGTTGGCGCGTTGAATGCCGCGGTAGTCCTGCGCCATCAGATCGTCGATGCGGGTTCGCGCCCACAGCTTGGCAAGCACGCTGTTGCGCGGTTCGCGATCCGGCAGGTTTACGGGTATTTCGCGCGAGAAATGTCCGCCGGACATGTTGCCGGACACAAGGATGACTCCTTTGCCGGCGCGCGTGTAGCGGCCGCAAATCACCATCGGTTTGGCACTGAAGAGATCCGGTATGCGTTTTGGATAGACATCGGTAACCGCCAATCCGCCCCATTCGATGGTGATGTCGGTGAGGAGCGGGTTGCGCACCCGCTCGTGAAATCGCCGCGCCGCTGCCGAGCCGTCGTCGCCCAGGGTGACATACTCGACTTCGCCCCGGCCCTGCTGCGCCATCTGGTCGAGCAGAAAACGGTTGACCGAGTTCCCGATGCCGAAGGCGAAGACGCGCGCGTTCGGGTGCTTTTGGACCTCCGAAATGATCTCGAAATCATTCCCCACCATGCCGTCCGTCATAAAGCAGACAATGCGGATGTGGCTCTGTTCGTCGGACGGCGCCAGGGCAGCGCGAATGGCACGCATCATTTCGGTGCCGCCGCTCCCGCCTTGCATGGAAAGAAACTGCTCTGCCTTCTGGAGATTGTCGGGTGTTGCCGGCACTGGCGCGGGGAAGAGAATGCGCGTGTCTCCGGAAAAGGTCATCAGGTTAAACGTGTCCCTGGGGTAGAGTCCTTTGAGGGCAAGCCGCATGGTCTCTTTGGCCTTTTCGATTGGGAAGCCGCTCATCGATCCGGAACTGTCGAGCACGAAGATCAGTTCCTTCGGCGTGACATCCTGGACGTTCACGCGCTCGGGCGGTTGGAGCACGAGAGTGAAAAAGCCACCCTGATCTCCCTGGTGGGCAAGGACCGCATCCTTGATGCTGCCTCCGGCGACGCCGTAGCGGAGGATGAAATCCCTGTTGGGGATCTCAGATTGATCCTTGAGCCGCACGGCGGCGCTGTGGGGGCCGGGTCTATCGACGGTCACTTCATGCAAGACCGATTTGAGATCTTCGATCGTCACCCCCGCCTCAAGCAGAACCTCCAGCGAGATATCGTGCCCGGCCCGCGTAGGCATGGCGGTCTCAGGGTTGCCCGCGACCGGGGGCGTGATACGCGAGGCGTCCGGAACCTTATTGGTATCCTGGGCCCAGCCGCCGCCGGTTCTGCCGGTCGGCGTGCCCGGGATATAGCGGGGAGCCACCACCATCGGGAATACGAATTCATATGTTCCGTCCGCATACTTCAATGCCTCAACATAGCTGATCTCGACCGTTACTTGCGCCCCGGGCGTGATGTTGGCGACGGACTGAGTGAAGATGTTCGGCCTCTCCTGGTCGAGCAGGCCCGCCACATGTCCGGCAGATCGGGCGGCTTCATAAATGGCCTGGGCCTCCTCGCGTCTCTTGATGTGCCCCCGGACGATCCGGTTGCCTACGGTCAGCGTCATGTCGTCGACTGCGGCATTTTGGGGCAGAGGGAAAGTGTATACGGCCTCGATCTTCTCTGTGCTTGGGTTGACAAACTGCTGAGTCACAATCACGCGGGCGAGAAATCCGCTGATCGATGCTTTGACGTCAGTGTGCTTGAGTGGGCAAAGCGCGGTGGCATTGCCGTCTTTGTCGATGACCTGAAGCGCCCCCTGAGTGACTCTGGCCGACGCCGGCGGAGCGGGGACCACAACCCTTCCGGTTGTATTCCTTCCTTGGGTAGCGAGTGCCATCGAGCCGGACAGCAAAACGGCGGCAAACGAGCCTAGTTGCATGACAGCCTCCCTTCTGAAGTCGAGGAACCTCCGGAGCCTGAGTGATGGTTCTGAAGGCTCTTGCTATAAAGACGCAGCCGGAGGAGCTGCTTGCAGGGTCATTTTGAACAATTCAAGCCGCCACGGCTGCGGCGCATGAAAATCGTGGCGATGTTGGGGGACATGAGGAGGGTCGCGTCTGGCAAAGTATGTTTTTGGGGCAGAGGACTGAGGTACGGGGACGGACAGAACGCTGTCACGCGAGGCCGGCTTTCCCGACGTCCCGGCGGTCTTACCTGGCCTTGAGGAAGTTCAAGGGACTCCGGCCTCTGCCGCCGTTCGCGGGATCCAGGACGACAAAGACCTCGGTGGAAGCGGAAAGGTCGAGGGTTCCCGAGAACCGCCCGCGTCCGGATGTCTGCAGGCTGACTTGATAAGTGTCGCGGGCGAGGCCGCGGATTTCGAAATGTCCGTCGGTGGTCGTAAATGAGTAGGATTTTTCGCTTCTGCCTGCGGTCGACTGGAAAGTCAGGGTGAACCTTTCGACCGCGGCGCCTCGAACGTCGCTCACGGTGCCGCGCAGGGATAGCCCGGCGTCCATGACCAGCTTCTGGGGCTCATTGGAGGGTCGGACGCGCGTGAGGAGAGACTGATAGTCCCGGTGGCTCACGGTGACCTGGTATTGAGTGTCGGTCAGGCCTGAGATCTGGAAACGTCCCTCGCTGTCTGTAGTGGCGATCTCCAGGCCGCGGCCCCTTTGTGGGTCACCGACCATGTCTCTCATCATGATCGCCATGCGACCGGCGCCGGGGTCGCCTGCCTGGCGGCCCCTTTGCATGCTGCCCGGAGAGCACATCACCTGTGCCTGGACGACAGGCTCCTCCTTCTGATTGACGACAACTCCCCGGATCTGCAGTCCCGGCTCCAGGCTGAAGTCGAGCCGCGCCTCTCTGTTGGCTGAGATGGCGGCGATCCCTTGATTGGTGCGGGCATCGACGAAGCCGTCCGCCGCGCACCTCACGAGGTAGTTTCCTTCGCGCATTCTGGCGAATCTGTACAGCCCCTGCGTGTCGGTCTGGACCGTAGACAATAACCTGCCTTGGTTGGGATCGAAGAGTGAAATCCTGGCCGCGGCGACAGGCTTGCGCACGGTGTCGGTCACAATGCCCGCGAGGGATCCCGTGATTCGGGTCGCCGTCATTCGAATGACCACGTCACTCTCGGCGGGAAGAGTGACGGCTACCGCGCCCAGCGAGTCAAACGCCGGATGATAGGCTTCGGCCCGCAAACGCCCATAACGCGGGACCTCGGTAAAGGTAAAAACGCCCTGTTGGTCCGTGGTCACCGAGAGAAATGCCGGGGTTCGGTCGTCTTCCCGCCGCAGCTGCACCAGCGCATCGCCGACTCCAGCATTAAGGCTGTCTACTACGCGCCCGCGCAGCAGCAGAGTCGGCGTGAGCAGGATTTCCAGATCGTAGTAGGGACGAGTGATCACGAACGAATCTTCCTGGTAGGATCTGAATCCATCGGCCTCGGCTTTCACTCCATAACGATACGCGGGAGGCGCGACGATTTCGAATTTTCCGCCGGCACTGGTAGTCTTATCAACCACGGACGACGGGGATGAATATGCGAATATGCGAACCGTGGCGCCGTCGACGGGGGTGCGGTTCGTTTCGTTCAGCACGACCCCCTTGAATGCAACGGACGTATACCAGGTATCCGATGCCGGGGAAGCGGGGGCGGCCTGTTGCCCCAGCGTGGAATCCTGAGGCTGCAAAGCCGCAGTGGACGGGCCTTCAGCAACGGATTTCGAGGCCGGCTGAAGCGGCTCAGTGCCGCTCTTTTCTCGGGTCCCGCGGCTGCCCGTGAAGAGCCCCTGTCGATAGGAGAGAAACAACAGGACTGCCAGAATCAGGATGGCCAGCAGCCAGATCCAATGAAGAGGTCTTCTTTCCCGGCCATAAGCAGGCACTATGTCAATTCTCCACGCACAGTATAAACTGCCGGGGCGTCCAGACTCAAAGGCTCTCTGAAGAACATGCCGGTAGTCAGGCTCTCAAAGCTCTTGAGGCCTGCCGTTTTCGCGTTTGAATCTCCCGCACCAGATCCCGGCATGGCTGTAACTCTGCGGGGCGAAGGAACATCTTACACTACATGACTAACAGAATTGCGAATCGAATACTCGAGGGCATTCCCACCCAGGAAGGGGCCGGTGTGAAGTTGAGCGGCCTCCTGGGGACGCCGCGGCTCGACTACGTGGATCCTTTCCTGCTGCTCGATGAATTCAGGAGTGACCAGCCCGACGATTACATTGCCGGATTTCCCGAGCACCCGCACAGGGGTTTCGAGACCGTAACCTACCTCAAGTTAGGCCGGTTTCGTCACCGGGACTCCAATGGAAACGAGGGACTGCTTAACCTGTGGTCACTGGTTCAAGTCCTGTCGGGCGTATCACTTACAGCCGCCAACTTCGCAGGGTGCGCCTGGGGTGCGGATTCAGGCTCCGTTCGGGTAGTTTCTTCCTTCGCCTTCGATCCGTTCAAAGATGGCAGTTTGCAGACCGCCTGCCGGTTCGCCCCGGGAACCAGGTGGCCGTAGACGTCGACCGTGATCTTGATGCTGGAGTGCCCGAGTTGTTCCTTCACGTAGGCCAGGGATTCGCCGTTCTGGATCAGCAACGAGGCGAAGGTATGGCGCAGGTCATGGAAGCGAATCCGGCGCAGCTTTGCTTTTGCAAGGCACCTCGGAAACTCCCGTTTCGAGACGTTGCGAACATCGAGCGCCGTCCCCCGGCTGGAGGAAAAGACCCATTCCGGCAATTCGTTCCTGCCGTCCCTCATCGCGGCCTCAAGCCGGCGCCGGCGGTATCCGGACAGTTCCTCAATGAGATCATCGGACATGTCGACGCGCCGGGCCTTGTCCGTCTTGGTGGGACTTACCTTCCCATCCGCCACGCTGCGCTCGACCAGGATGAAACGGCCGTTCCAGTCGATATCGGCCCACTGCAGGCCGGCGAGCTCGCCCTCGCGCATCCCCGTATGGATCGCGCAGAGAAACAGGGGAAAGTATTCCGGAGCGTCGCTTTTCCGTCTGGCGTCCCTGTCCCTGGCTGCCCGAAGCAACGGCGGTACCTCTTCCGCTGTCAGAAAGTCAAACTTGCGTTTCGCCTTTGCCTGCTTGAAGAACTTGCTGAGCTTCGTTGCGGGGTTGCTTATTATGAGTTCGTCCTCGATCGCCTGATTCAGCGTCACGCGAAGAGTCGCCATCGTGTTCCGGATCGAGTTTCGCGACAGCCCTTTCGCCATCATGTCGGCAATGAGTTCCTTGATTTGCTCGCGCGCGATTTCGTTGAGCGGTACGGCTCCGAGCTTTGGCTTGAGGTGTAGCCTGAAATCCTGGTCGTATCTGTCAACCGTCGATTCCCGGCAGGACGCGCTCAAGTAAGTGCGCTCAAACTTTTCGTAGTATTTCTCGAAGGTCGGAACCGTGGGCGCCGGCTTCCGCTCCGGGAATAGCTCCAGCCCGAGGGCAACCCTGTGCTCGAAGTCTTCCTTGGTCCGGTTCGCGGCCTTCAAGCTTCCGACCTGGGTCGAGGAGCGCTCGCCGTCGTGGTTGACGAACACCCACCACACGCCCGATCCTTTCACCTTCTCTCTGACTTTGACTCCCATGGGTTAGACCTCAACACTTTCTCCCGCTCTTGGTGGGAATATAGGTTCAACTTCCCGATAGCCAGCAAGCAGGACGGCGTTTTTCTGCCAATCCTCTTCCGTTTCCTGCTGCCACCCGCTGAGTAGATTTGAGCCCCGGTACCATTTCGCCTTGTGTTTGTGGCATACGCAGAAGTGGTCTGGCCCGATGTTCAGCAAGCCATCAACGCCGCCACATTTCGGACATCCACCCTCCCATTCAGCGATCTTGCTGCGGTCTATGTTCGGGAACTGGATTAGGTTTCCCATAGTCCTCCAGGGGCTCCAGCCCGGCGCCAGAGCCCCGGTTGATGGTTCACTGCTCTTCAATCACCTGCGGATCGGGAAACGGTATCCCGAGAGCCAGGCAGACCCGCTCGGGTGAATCCGTGAAGATCCGGGCTTTCGGGTCTGCATGCAGGGTGGCGCCGTCGACCACTCGGGAAGATCCGCGATAGCGCAGACAGCCCCGGGCGTGGTCGATTATGAGCGTTTCCCCGACGTCGCAGAAAAGGCGGATCTTCATGCAGGCCCTCCAGAGCCCGAGTCGCCCCGGGCCCGGAATGTCGTTTACTCTTTTTCGTCGGTCCAGCCGACAATGTTCCCTTTGCCCTCAATTATCATGTTGCCGAGAAAGCCATTCAGGCCGTTCAATTCGTCGGTCATACTCGCGCATTGCTTTGCGAGCGCCCTGACCCGTTGGATAGCTGCATCAAGCGCGAGAACGGCGAGCATCCTTGATTTCAGAGCGGATTTGCCTTTTGCTTTCCGTTTGGGTTTGCTCATGCGCCGCCGCCTTTCCTAACCTTGAATGTGGGGACCGTAGCCAGCAGCGACCAGACGCTCACGGATCAACTTCAGGTCCGGAAAGTCGCTCGACACAACACACCAGAACCAGTGGACGGCAGGCCGGAGAATATCGGCAAGACTGTTCTCCGCGCTATCCTGTGGCAGTTGGTCCAGCATGTCCAGCAGGCCATCGAGGCAGTGATAAAGGTGCACAATTTCATCAAGGGCGGTGATATTGATCCCAACGTCGTCCAGGGCGAAAATTCCCGTTGCCTCCTCCATGTGCCTGTTGAAGGCTTCCATGAATTTCGTGATGATCGGCTCGGCTTCCGATGCGCGTTTGTTCGGCATCGCTTTGCCGAGAATGCGTAGCAGTTCATCCAGCATCTTCTTACGGGCAGGCGGGAAAAAGGCCGAGACGTAAGGACGCCCCTTGCTCTCTGCCGGGGGTTCGGGTGCTGCGGGTTTTTGTGGCGTTGGTGGTGCGGATTTTGATAGTTTGGTTTTCATGCCGCGCCGCCCTTCTGCTTGAGCAATTCGGCGCCACGCAGAATTTCGTGGCTGAAGTACGAAACCAGGGATTCAATGCCGACGCTCAGGTCGCTGGTGCCGAGTTCGTCTTGCCGGTCATACATCAGGTCGCCCAGGAATTCCAGGCGATGGCCGATCTTTTCGAGCCATTCGGCTTCAAACGAGGTCTGCTGCGGTTTTGCTTCTGCTGCGGGTGTGACTTTGTGTAAACTGGGTCTAGCCATGCTTTCCTTTCGTGAGGAATGCAGGGTTAGGGCTTGTCGGCTGTTTCGCCAGCTGGCAGGCCCGCTCTCTGCGGTTATCGTTTCGGTTTTCCTTCGCGCTTCAGAAATTCCCGATAGAGTTCCTCCGTGATATCGCTCAGGCTGCGCTTGAGCTTCACGGCCATGATCTTCATGGGCTCTATCAGGCGATCATCCACGGTTAGGGTAAGTTTTTGTTTGTTCATACTTAAACGATACGTGTACCCGTGTTGTATGTCAAGCGAAATCGCTGGCAGGCGCGAACCGGATTATGGTTTAGAGTTCGTCGGCCAATTCCTTGGCTTTGCTGACTGACTTGGTGAAACTCTCACCCTCTTCCTCCAGAAGAGAAATCAGGGCGGGAATCTCGTTGATAGCCTTTATTCTCAACGCCCGCGAAGAGCTGAGAAGAAAAGATGTTTCGATCGTACAAACCCGTTCTCTATCCCGATAATTTGATGGGTCTGTCCATCTCTCATTTCTGACAAGAATTCCCCATTTATCAGCCAGTTTTCCATAACCGAGATAGAAAATCTGTTCCGTGGGTATTTCGTTTTCGTCGGGATTTTGAGATGATTCGGGCTCAGAATCGAGAGGGGCACTGCACCAAACCTCTAGGCCGAGATTCAGTGAATTGAGTTTTTCATTGATGCATGTCAGCGCTTTTGTGAGTTCGTCCGAGGCTTCGTTAATCTTTTTGGAGAGTTTTTCGAGGTTGGAAAAGTTGATTGTCATGGATTCCTCCATGGATTCCTCCTTGCCCTTTACGGGGCTGAGAGGTTCGCGCCTGCCAGACGCTATTCACTCCGCGTTGTCACACGCGAAGGAACTAGCGTTGATGGTATGCGCATGGTTGAGGTTTTTCAAGCTGTTTCTTTCACCAACGCCGCCTTGCCGGTGACGCGGGATGACAAGTATCCATTGCATTTTGACCAAGGATCGCGGGCATTTCTTTTCGCGCGCACGGGCGAGAGGTTACCTTCACTTCCGGTAATTTTCCTGAAGTGTTTTTATCCGTCCAGCAGTTTCCGCAGTACGGCCAGGATTGCAACTCCAGGTTGAACCCGGTAGGTCGCTCTTCGAAGTGAAAAGGCCCCTCCCGGCTCCTGCAGAGAGAGCAGCGGTCTTGTGGTGTGCTGCGCGTGTAAGCGGCAGCTTCTGGCATGGCGGAAGCGTATCACAGAATCCCGCATGTCAGGTCCTCTCTTTTGCCGCCGGATTCCCGGCCGGCTCATCCGGTACCACCTCTACATGGAAACCCTCTGCGATCGGCAACCGGGGATGTCGCCGGCCCCAGGCTATGACCCGGCAGTGCGTCGAGCAGAACCTCTGCCAGGGGCGTTCGGGATAGAAAAGCTTGCCGCAATTCTCGCACGGGATCTTTTTCTGTGGTTCCATACCTCTCTGCCTGCCTCCAGAATATCGAAATAATGCGTAGCTACGCATTGTGAGAAGACTTCTCGTTTTTTACGGCTCATCATATGGCTTCGTCGCCTCGATTCAGTGGCGGGCTTTACACGACAATTCGAGACGGCCCCGACCAGGTGCGGTATGCCTCGCACTTGTCCAGGTGCGCGCTGAACGTTTCATAGATATTCTGCCCGCAGTGCTGGCAGTACCCCACGGCCCCGCGCCGGTCTTTCCCCGAGCTCGCCCGCTTCCGCCGCCGGCAGTCGACGCACAGCCCAGAATGAGTCAACTTGCCGCATCCGGGCGTGCTGCAGAGTTTTGCTTGTCGAATTGCCATAAATTGGCCTCTGTACTGGCTCAGGAGGCGCGATCTCGCCCCCGCCTGTACCTGAGCACCTCCCCTTTTCACTCGATAGGTGGTTAGGTCAAGAGTCATGCGTAACTGTCTCCGTGCGCCACGTCGTCATAGGCCGCGTCGTTATGGAAATCCTGATGGATCACGTCCTCATGCCCGGTGTCGGTGTGATCCATGTGCACGGCATCCCCATGCCCATCGTCATGCGGCGTGTCGGTGTGGGCGGTATCCGTGTAAGCCCCGTCCGTGTGGCTCTGGTCGGCGTGCGGGTTGTCGGAATGCGCCGAATCGGTGTGGGCGCTGTCCGTATGCGCATCGGCGTGCCCTGAGTCGCTATGGGGTGTGTCGACGTGGGCCGAATCGAGGTGCGAGGTGTCAAGGTGCGCACTGTCTTCGTGACTATCCCCATAAGCGCCATCGGAGTAAACGTCTTCATGGGGGATGTCTGAATACCCGATGTCGGCATGGGGCACGTCCTCATGTGCATTGTCGGAATGCGGCGCGTCGAAGTAGGTGTCCGAATGCGGCGCGCCGTCGCTGTGGGCCGTATCCTCATGGGGTACATCCGAGTGAGGTGTATCTCCATGGGCCACGTCATCATGGGGGACATCGACATAGGGGTCGTCCGTATGAGTCGGCACCATCTCGCCGTCGTTGTGATCGCCATAAGGCACATCCTGATAGGCCACATCCTGATAGGCGTCATCCACATGATCTTCGTCTGAATGCGCCGTATCCGAGTGCGACGTATCATCGTGAGCCTCGTCGCCATGGGTATCGGTGTGCGCCGTATCGCAGTGCACCTCATCCCAGTGGGGCGTGTCCACATAGGGGCTGTCGGTGTGCGCCGTGTCCGTGTGGCTGTCGCTGTGGGACTCATCGGTATGGCTGTCGCTGTGGCTTCCATCCCCATGGGCAACGTCGCTGTGGGCCGTGTCCGAATGGGTATCGCCGTGGGTCGCATCCCCATGGACTCCGTCACTGTGAGCTGTGTCTCCATGATCCACGTCGCCGTGGCCGTCCGTATGGCTATCGTCAAAATGGTTGGCATCCGTGTACACATCAACGTCATTATCCGCGATCCAGGCCGAAATGGACTGAAGCCAGCGCGCCCACACTTGATTTGCGGAGAGGTCGACCTGCCCGCTCTTGCTGACCGTGATCGGCGTGCGCAGGGGCGGCGCCGGAATCTGAGTCATTAGGCAACTCCCTTCGGTCCGAATTCTGTTAACAAAAACCGTTCGTTCACTTCGCCGCCTTTTTCTTCTGCTCGATCAATCCCGTTTGCTGCGCCGTCTATCTCGCTATGTTGGCCGCCGGGCCGAAGGCGTTCCAGAGCCCCATGAGAATGTCCATCGGTATGTCAGCCGGGTCCACCTTTGGAACCCCCTTGACGTGCTCACCTGTGACTGCTTCCTTGACGCCCACGCCCACGGCTCTCAACCAGGCCATCAACTTCGCTTGCAGCTGAAACGTGCGAAACGGCTTTGGAATCAGATCGAAGATATCGATGAACATCCTGCCCACTGGCACACCGGCAGCCGCGAGGCCCACGGGCAGCGCAACGTTCACCATGAGGAATCGCGTCAGCTTCGCCCGCTCCCTCGCGCCGCCGTGGACGGCATCAGACACCAGATTCCCCACGAACTCAGCTTCCTTAAGCGGGAAGGTCTGGAACGTGCGCAGGTCAGGCGGAATGTTTTCGAGGTATCGAATCGCGGATTCCTTGCCGTAAGCAAACTGGGTCTTGTCCACAACGTCCATCGCGTGCATCTCAGCCGCACGGCCGACCAAGTGTATGTCCTTTGCCTGCTCCAGTCCCCCGAGGTAGGCGATCCCGCGATTGACGTACTCGCCTGCTGCCATGCCTCCGTGGAGGATTATTCTCTTCAGGCCTTCCTTGAGAATGCCCGACTCAATGCCTGGATAGTCGAACAGAAGCCCGCTATCGTGAAACTTCTCGCGCCCTTCCTTGGTAAACAGCGCTGCGATGCCCTTGGCCGTGTACCTCGCGCCCAGCTCCGGGAATGTGTTTGTCATCGTCTGCCCGAGGTTCAGAAACCAAGTTTTATAGTTCAGGCCGATCAGGTTATCGTAATAGCGGTTCGCCAGCCATCGGCTGAACTTCTGGTAGGCGTCCCAGTTGTGGAGCAGGCCCTCTTTCTTGGGCTGGCCGATGTAGTTATCCGCGTACCACTGCGCGAAGTCCCTGGCCGATCCCTCGGGTAGGGTCTTGATGTGCTCAAGTGCCCGGTTATAGGCCGGGATGTCGTGGATGGTCTTCATGGTGCTGTTGATGTAGGCCGGCACCACGTCATAAATTGAGACGTTCCCGGTCCAGTCCTCGGCCTCGCGCTCTTTGAGAAAAGCCGACATGAACCGCTGCGGCAGGAGATTCCGCATCATCGCGGGCGCACCCGAGCCGAACTTCGCGCGCATGTCCGCCTCCCAGTGCGGGAAATAGCCGTGGATGTAACCGCGCTTGCCGATGATCTCGATAAGCTCGGCGTCTCCGCGAATCTCGTTGATGATCGGCTCGAAGACCTCGTTTCTCAGCTGCTCAGCCGCTTTGATGGCAGCCAGCTTGTTGCCGCTGTAGATTGTGCTCCGGAGCAGTTTGTCGGGCGTCAGGTGAGTGTAGGACTCGTCCAGGAGGTCCTTTACCATCCGATCCTCTTGAGAGTTTTTCTTGATGCCGTTGCCTTTTATGATCCGGTTCGCCACGTCGTCGTAATGCTGCATTGCCCGCTTCTTGTCACGCGCAGCATACTTGATCTCCCTGGCAACCGGAGCGGTTTCCGGTTGGCGAGAGAGAGCCTGATCCGCCGACCTGATCCAGCTGACCACGTGCATGTGTGAGCCCGGGACATCCTCTTCCCCGGCCCGTGGAAGCGCGTCAAGCGTCAGGTGGCGGGCATTCTTTTCCGCTCGTTCCAGCCGATCAAAGATCACCTTCATTTGCGGATCATCGTCTATTCCCGGCCGATCGCGGAACTTGAAGAACCCTGCATCGTCCCCGAAGAGGCTGCGGACGGTCGGCTTGGCCGGAGCGGATTTTGCCCGCTCGCCCGTGGGCGTCAGGCCGGTGACTTCTTTCGTCTCGGCCATCATCCTGTCAATCAAGCTCTGCCGCTCATACTTGCTGATAGGGACATCCGGGAATCGCTGAATGTCATAGCGACCGTAGTTCTCAAGGCCGAGTTGCTTGCGCTTGTCGGACCAACTGCCCTTGCCATTGATTACCCTGTCAACGAAGGTGGCCGACGTTTCGGCGCGACGGTCCACCTCAGTCTGTGCGAACTGGCCGGCGGCTTCGGAGACCGGGCGCGGCTTGGCGAGTTCCGGGTAATCTCTCAGGACGTCGGGCGGGACAGACTCTCCCGCTTCCAGCGCACTTCTCACGGCGGTTTCGTGCT